>JBNMQC010000054.1:0-13463 GCA_051277445.1 Bermanella sp.
AGCCGCCGCCAGGTTTTAATACATTGCGGGCCATATCCAGTGCCAGCTCCACCAAGTACATAGACGAATACTGGTCGGTGGCGTTCACGCCGCTGATGTTAGGGGCCATGTCTGAGATCACCACATCCACGGTGTCATCCCCAAGAAGCTTAAGGATCTGATCGAATACGGCCTCTTCAGTGAAGTCACCTTGAATAAAGTCCACATCGGCGATGGAATCCATCGGCAAGATATCCGAAGCAATGGTGCGCCCTTTATCACCCACCCAAGGGGCTACAATTTGCGACCAACCACCTGGGGCTGAGCCCAAGTCCATTACCACATTGCCTGGGCGAATGAGCTTGTCTTTTTCATTGATTTCAATGAGTTTGTAACTGGCACGCGAGCGATAACCGTCAAGCTGAGCCTTTTTGACATAAGGGTCGTTGACGTGTTCATCCATCCATTTTTTACTGGTTTTTGATCGGGCCATGAAATTGTTACCGTACTGCTTGATTCGTCTAATTGCTGCGCATTGTACGCTTGATGTAAGAGTAGGGCAAAATGCAGTGAAGCCAGTGGTCATTTCTCCGTTTAGATGGCACCTTAGGCTGTCAATTGGACTTGACTCGCTAAGAGATAGATACGTACTGACAAGGATTATTAACTGACAATAATCCCCTCAATCGCTACAATAGCGCCTATTATTTAGATTCACCCATATTACTTCTTTTGCCGGAGACACCGGCCAGGAACGCGCCCTATGATTCGTATTACAGAATTAGCTCTACCCCTTGATCACCCACAAGACGCCATCGAAGCCGCATTGCTAAAACGTATCGGTATTGCCAAAGCCGATCTGATTGATTTTCTGGTCTTCAAACGCAGCTACGATGCCCGCAAAAAGAACACTGAAATCAAGTTCGTTTACATTCTAGACGTCACCTTAACCGAGCAAGCAGAAGCACAGGTGTTAGCTAAATTCGCTGACGACGCCCACGTGAAACCGGCCCCTGATACCAACTATTACCCAGTACCAGCAGCACCTGTGGATTTGACCGAGCGCCCAGTCGTGATTGGTTTTGGCCCATGCGGACTCTTTGCTGCATTGACATTAGCCCAAGCCGGTTACAAACCCATTGTATTGGAGCGTGGTAAAGAAGTACGTGCCCGTACCAAAGACACTTGGGCGCTTTGGCGCAAGCATGTGCTCAATACCGAATCCAACGTGCAGTACGGCGAAGGTGGTGCCGGTTTGTTCTCTGACGGTAAGTTATACAGCCAAATCAAAGACCCAAAATTTTATGGCCGCAAAGTCATGCACGAATTTGTCCGCGCGGGCGCTCCTGAAGAAATCATGTTTGTGAGCAAGCCCCACATTGGTACCTTCCGTTTAACCGGCGTAGTCTCGAAGATGCGTGAAGAGATCAAAGCCCTTGGCGGTGAAGTGCGTTTTGAGAGTAAGGTGTCTGACATTCAAATTGAAGATGGCCGCATTACTCAAGTGGGTTTAGAGAGTGGTAAAACCATTAACAGCCGTTATGTGGTGTTGGCCCTTGGCCACAGTGCCCGTGATACCTTCCGTTTGTTGCATAAAAAAGGCGTGTTCATTGAAGCCAAACCGTTTGCCATTGGCTTTAGGGTAGAACACCCACAATCGTTAATTGATAACGCCCGTTTAGGCAAATACGCAGGCCACCCAGAACTGGGCGCCGCGGATTACAAAGTGATTCACCATGCCAAGAATGGCCGCGCGGTTTACAGCTTTTGCATGTGCCCAGGGGGCACCGTGGTGGCCGCTACTTCAGAAGAAGGGCGTGTGGTCACCAACGGCATGAGTCAATACTCCCGTAACGAGCGCAATGCTAATTCAGGCATCGTGGTAGGCATTCACCCAGAGAAAGACTTCCCGGGCGGCCCATTGGCCGGTGTTGAACTGCAAGAAAAACTTGAAAGCCACGCCTTTGAAATGGGCGGTCGTGATTACAGCGCACCAGGGCAATTAGTGGGGGATTTTGTTAAAGGTCGCGCCTCAACCAAACTAGGTGACGTTGAGCCATCCTATAAACCGGGCATTAAGTTAACCGACCTAGCGGATGCCTTACCAAGCTACGCCATCGAAGCCATGCGCGAAGCCTTCCCTGCATTTGGTAAAAAAATCCGCGGCTTTGATAGACCTGATGCCATTTTAACCGGTATTGAAACCCGTACCTCCAGCCCAATCCGTATCACCCGTGACAATGACACCCTGCAAAGTTTAAACACGCGCGGTTTATACCCAGCCGGTGAAGGGGCTGGTTACGCTGGCGGCATTTTATCGGCAGGGGTGGATGGCATTAAAGTGGCCGAAGCCTTAGTACGCGACATGTTGGCGGATTTGCATGGTGATCAAAAAGGCGGCGTGAAATGAAATTAGACGACGCTAAAAAACTGCATCAAAAAAAATACCGCACCCAATTAGGTTACTACCTAGTAGAAGGTGAGCACCTCGTGCTTGAGCTGCAAAAAGCAGCCAAGCAAAACGGGCAGAATTTTAAAAATACGCAGTTATATGTGACAGAAGAATACCAAGAATGGGCCAACGCACTGGATGCGGATTTTAAAATCTTCACCATCAGCAAAAAACACATGGCCCAGCTAAGTGATACCAAAACCCCGCAAGGTATTGTGGCCTGTGTGCCATTGCCTGATTTACAGGAAGCAAGCCCATTATCCGTTAATCCACAAAAATACATTTACCTGCACGAAGCACAAGACCCTGGCAACCTTGGCACCATATTAAGAACCCTTGCTTGGTTTGGTGGCTTTAAATTATTGCTCAGCCCTAACAGCGTCGACCCGTTCAACCCAAAAGTGGTGCGCTCCAGCATGGGGGCGATTTTTCATGTGCGTATGGAGCTAGATGTAGAACTGACTGATTTGCAAAACCGTTTTAACAGCTTTGCCTATTTAGATATGCAGGGCGAGAAAATAAACACACCAAAATTTGCCGAATTTGATTGTTATTTATTTGGCAACGAAGCTCGCGGTGTACCCCGTGATGCGCTGGCGGCTTTTAACGCCACGGCGTTTACCATTCCTGGCAGTGGGGTCATTGAGTCGCTAAATTTGGCCAGTGCCGTGAATATGTGTGCCTACCAATTATCTTTATAGAGAGACGTTGTCGGTGTGAGTACATCGGCAATTTCTTTTAATATCGTCATACACGACGCGAGGAACGAGTGGATCAGGTATCCATTTTCTTGTACGAACCCGCACCCGCGAGTGAACAATGGTATTGATACCTAAACCGTTCGCACTGGGCAGTAAGGCTTCTTCGACAAGCTCAGGGCAATCGGAGATACTTCCGTCTTTCCATCGTAGTGGGGCGGGATTCAAAATCGCATGTGCGATTTTGTTAGGTGCATTTTGTTTATTGTATCCATGGGCAGTCATTATTTAACGAATCGGATTTAAAAATGGGCTGTTAAGCATAATATTTTCGCAGTAAATATACTGTATATGTAGACAGCATATTTTTAATAAATCAAGGGAATTATGCGCGTTTTTACATCTAAATAATTAAATAGTGCGTGTTTTCACTGGAACCATGAAATAAAGTCGTGCAATATCAAGGGCTTATGAAAATGCCCACCTAGATTGCGAGAACCCGCAATTTGGGTAATACCGCGCATGCGCGTTTTAATCGAGAAGCTGAAATGGAATTTGGCCTGCAGCCCAGTAGCGGCTTGCCCTCCAGATGATTTCCCCTTCAATTTTAAAACTGCAAAAACGCGCATGCGCAAGATTAAAATGTTCTGCTTTAAAAAGGAATTTATATGCCTAGATGGCCTAAGAGAAACCCACGCCCAGGGATCGATGAATACGGTCGAACAAATCTTTGGTATGAATCATCGAAAGGAAACTTAGAAGGTGTAAAAAGAGAGCTTAAGGACGGGGCTGACCCAAATTTAGGTGATGATGTTAATGACACACCTTTACACATGTCTGTGCAAAATGGTCATATTGAAATTATTCAATATTTATTAGATTTTGGTGCTAATCCAAATCTAGAAAATAATCACGGAAATGGTCCATTATGGACAGCGGTACTAAGCTCTCCTATGGATAAGCAAATAGAAATTATTTCAATACTACTTGGATTTGGAGCGGATCCAAACCATAGGAATAAACATGGTAAGACACCAAAGGAAGTAGCGCTTGAAATTGCTCACGGCCTTGAAACGCCATTTAAAGAAACATAAACAGAACAAATCAAGGCATTGGATACGTTGTACCAATGCTTGAGGCGTTATATATTTTGGAGATTGATTTGAAACCTGTAATATTTTTAGTGCTTCTATTTAATTTTGCCCATACTTACGCTGAAGAGATAACTTATCGAGATGTGAGAAATGCTATTTTCGCTCATGACACTGAACTTCTTGATAAATACCTCAGTAATCGTGAACTGATTACGAGGGTGTTTAAAGATGAAGACCCGGGCATTATTGAATACGCAGTACGCTCAAAAAATGAGAGTACTTTTAAAAAGGTATTAACCAGTAGTAAAGTGCATCATCAATCAGATATTCAAAAATCATTACAAGCTGCGTGTAGTACAAATAACCAGTCTCAGCTAATGATCAGGATGCTTATTGAAAATGGTGCCGACCTAAATAAGTCTATCAACGGTAAAACCTGCCTTTATTACGCTGTGTTATCTGCAGATTATAATTTTTATAAATTTCTAATTAGTGTTGGCGCCAGTAAGGATGTGATGGTTAGACCTGATAAAGAGCTTGGGCTGCCTGCTGAGGTTAGCATTACAGACTTTATTGAAATTAGACTTAATCAATATAATAAGATGAACAATACATAACAAAGCCTTACTTGGGATAAACCCAAGAAGGCGGCGTTAAATAACAACCAAAACATTAGAATTTAAAGGAATCCCAGATGGTGATGTTCTGGCCCATCCAACAAGCCCTTAATTGCATAACCGATGACGGGCGTATTCTTGGTAAAATCGAATTTGATGTGAAAACAGAGCAATACTCATTTTGCCCTGAAGAGATGTCAGTGGTGTTGTCCAGTTTAGAGGCAAGCCAAATTGAAAAACGCTTGGCAGACTTGCATAGCGGTGATTATTTAATGCCCATGCAAGATGATGACTAATTCTGATCGTATGCATAAACAAAAAAAGCAGCCAATGGCTGCTTTTTTTTTGCTTCGATAAAGGCTCAGCGCTTATAGACTAGCGGCTAACTCAGACGCAAGTTTAATCGCACGTTTGGCATCCAGCTCACCGGCGAACTCAGCACCACCTACAAGGTGTAGGCCGTAGTTGTGTTCGGTGTTGCCTTGTAAGTCTTTGAACAATTGGTTCACGCTCACTTGGCCCGCACACAGTACTACGTGATCTACGTCCAGTACGCGTTGCTCGATGACATCACCTTCTTTGTTGCTGATGGTGATGTGAAGGCCTTCATCGTCGATCTTGTCGTAGCCAACACCGGCGATCATTTCAACGCCTTTCATTTTCACTGCGGCGCGGTGTACCCAGCCAGAGGTTTTGTTTAAGCCGCGGCCAAGTGAGGTGGTTTTACGTTGTAGCATGTAAACCTTACGTGGCGACGGTTCGATGTCCATTGGCTGTAGGCCACCGGCGTTGGTGTTGTTGATTTCTACGCCCCATTCTTTAAACCATAATTCTTTGTTTAAAGTTAATGATGGTCCTTGGTGAGTTAAGTATTCACTTACGTCAAAACCAATGCCGCCTGCGCCCATAACCGCAACCTTGCCGCCAAGCTCTAGACCTTTGCCCAGTAGTTCTTGGTAGGTCACTACTTTTTCATGGTCGATGCCTGGCATGTTAGGCACACGTGGTTCCACACCAGTGGAGACGATGATCTCATCGAAGCCAGCGTCTTTTAAATCGTCAGCGGATACCCAAGTATTTAACTTAAGTTCGATGTTGTGTACTTCAATCATTTTGGTGAAGTAACGAATGGTTTCAACAAACTCTTCTTTGCCTGGGATTTTGCTGGCAAATAAGAACTGGCCACCAATGGTGTCACGGCCTTCAAAAATGGTGACCTTGTGGCCACGTTTTGCAGCAACCGTCGCGGCGGCTAAACCGGCAGGGCCAGAACCCACAACGGCAATCTTTTTAGGGGCGTGCGTTGGGGTGTATAACAATTCCGTTTCGTGACACGCACGTGGGTTCACCAAACAGCTAGAGCGTTGGTTTTGGAAGGTATGATCCAAACACGCTTGGTTACAGGCGATACAGGTGTTGATTTCATCTGCACGGCCTTCAGCGGCTTTGTTGACCCATTCGCTGTCTGCTAAGAATGGGCGCGCCATGGATACCATGTCCGCTTTGCCGTTGGCTAGAATTTCTTCTGCGGTATCTGGCATGTTAATGCGGTTAGAGGCCACAACTGGAATGTTAACCGCGGCTTTTACTTTTGACGTTGGGTCAATGAATGCTGCGCGCGGTACAGAGGTCACGATGGTAGGTACGCGGGCTTCGTGCCAGCCGATACCACTGTTGATAATGGTGACGCCGGCTTTTTCCAGTTCTTGCGCCAGTTGAATCACTTCTTCCATGCTCGAGCCACCTTCTACAAGGTCGATCATAGAGAGACGGAACATGATGATGAAATCGGTACCCACTTGTTTGCGGGTTTCACGAACGATTTCTAATGCTAAACGCATGCGGTTTTCGTAAGAGCCACCAAATTCGTCGTCACGTTCGTTGGTGCGTTTGTTTAAAAACTGAGTGATGAAGTAACCTTCAGAACCCATGATTTCAACACCGTCATAACCGGCTTTTTGCGCAAGCTTGGCCGATTTACCGTACTGGCGAATGGTTTTGTAAACGCCTTTGGTGGTTAATGCTTTTGGTTTAAACGGCGTAATAGGGGATTTAATCGCCGAAGGTGCCACGCTGTATGGGCTATAGCCGTAACGGCCAGCGTGAAGAATTTGTAAACAAATTTTACCGCCTGCATCGTGAACCGCTTTGGTCACTTTTCTGTGCATTGGTACTTGTAGTGCGTTATTTAAACGAGAACCCAGTGCCACTAATTCGCCACGGCGGTTAGGGGAGAAACCACCCGTCACCATTAATGCAACACCACCGCGGGCACGTTCAGCGAAGTATTCGGCCAGTTGCTTAAAGTGCCAAGGGCGATCTTCAAGGCCGGTGTGCATCGAACCCATGATGACGCGGTTTTTAAGGGTGGTGAAACCAAGATCTAGTGGCTCAAGTAAATGTGGGTACTGACTCATCAAGCTGTCCTCTGTTTATTATGGGAGGGAATATAGGGTGCATTATTTCTAAGGTAAATGACTCAAGTGCGCAATTGAGTGATCAAACCACACATTCAAGGTGGAATCGGGCCGTTTTATCCATTTAAGTGATACCCAGAGCATTTGTAGTGACGAACCAGTCTTTTACCTGACTGGCGTAAAACCTCTAATATAGGGCATCGTTTGTTCGTCTCGAACCGCTTAGGAGGTCCGATGCAAATTTCTCAGTCTCCCTCTATTCGTAGCTTAGACCAAGCCACGCAATCTCAACAGACTCAGTTGGAGCGCTTAGGTAGCGGCCAGCGTATTAATAGCGCCAAAGACGATGCTGCTAGCTTATCCATCAGTACTGGCTTAGATAGCCAAAGCCGCTCTATGACCGTGGCTATTCGTAATACCATGGATGGCGTATCGCGCATTCAGGTAGAAGATGGTGCCCTTAGTAGTATTAATGAAGACTTACAACGTGTGCGCGAGCTGACGGTGCAGCAGCAAAACGGCATTATGAATGACAGCGATAAAGCGGCCATTCAATCTGAGATCGACCAGCGCCTTGAATCCATTAACAGCCAGTTTGAGCAAACCCAGTTTAACGGTCAAAACGTGTTTGAAAATAAAGACTTAGGTTTTCAGGTGGATGCCAATGCGGGTGATCAAATTGCGTTAAAAGGCTCAGATGTTGCCAGTGCTCTTTCAAACGAAGGCATTGACGTTGGCAACCCATTGGATTTAGAAGCCATCGATAAAGCTTTGCAAAGCGTGAATGATCGTCGCAGTGAATTAGGCGCGGTGTCTAATCGTTTGACTCAGTCGGCCCAGTTTGTGGAATTGAAAAACCAAAACAGTCAAGAAGCCAATAGCCGGATTCGCGATACGGATTTTGCCCAAGCCAGTTCAGAAAACGCCAAAAATGATATTCAAAAGCAGGTGGCCATCAGTGTGTTTGCTCAAGGTAATGCTAATCGCCAAGATGTGTTGAAATTACTGGGGCCTTAACTGCTTTCTTGCCTTTATCACCACACTCCTTGAGTGTGGTGATAAAGACCAAAATCCCCATTAATTAACAAGATTAATGTAAAACTATGAATCATCCGTGTCGACAAGGGCGTTCTTTGTTGATGTGTTTGAAATTTATCGTTCCATTGAGTTGGGTGAGTTTTCAATCCCTTTAAAGCTGTGTACTGTAAGGCCAAACAGGGGACAGCTATGACAATAAAAACAACAACCGAAACATCTGTGCATTACCGTACCTGCAACTTATGCGAAGCCATGTGTGGCGTGAAAGTTGAGCATCAGGGCACAAAAATTCTTTCCATTAAAGGCGACGAGCACGACCCATTCAGCCAAGGACACATTTGTCCCAAAGCGGTGGCGTTGCAAGACCTGTACGAAGACCCAGACCGTCTCACCTCACCCATGGAACGCACCGAAAACGGTTGGCAAAAAATTTCTTGGCAAGAGGCGTTCGATAAAGCCGCTGCCGGTATTGCCAAGGTGCAAAAACAATACGGCAATAATGCACTGGGTGTGTATTTGGGTAACCCCAATGTGCACAATCTAGGCGGCATGTTGAGTATTCGCCACATCTTAACCGCGTTAAAAACTCGCACGCGTTTCAGTGCCACCTCCATCGATCAATTGCCACACCACATGGTGGCCATGCATTTGTTTGGTCACCAATTACGTATTCCGGTGCCGGATATTAATCGCACGCAGCACATGGTGATCATGGGTGCGAACCCGTTGGCGTCTAATGGCAGCATCATGACCGTTGCCAATGTGCGCCAAAAAATCAAAGACATTAAAAAACGCGGTGGCAAAGTGGTGGTGATAGACCCACGCAAAACCGAAACCGCGGACCTCGCTGGCGAGCACCATTTTATTAAGCCAGGCAGTGATGTGGTTTTACTGTTAGCCATGGTGAATCATCTCTTTACTCAAGGCTTAGTTAAGCAATCCAATGCGCTTTCGCTTGCCCATGGCTACGAAGACATTGCGCAACATGTTAAAGATTACTCCCTTGAATACGCGCAGCAGCAAACCGGTATTGCCGCCAGTGATATTGCCAAAATGGTTGAGGAATTCTGCCAAGCAGAAAAAGCGGTACTGTATGGTCGCATGGGTGTAAGCGTGCAAGAGTTTGGTTTGTTAAGCCAATATCTGATTATGCTGTTTAACTTATTAACCGGCTCGTTGGATGAAGAAGGGGGCATGATGTTCCCAACACCGGCGGCGGACATTGTTGCTAACAGTGGTCCTGGTTACTTTAATAAACGCCAAAGCCGTGTGCGTGGTTTGCCAGATTTTAATGGTGAATTTCCGGTGGCGTGTTTATCAGAAGAAATTCTTACACCAGGTGAAGGGCAAATTAAAGCCATGTTTACCGTGGCCGGTAATGCGGTACTCAGTACGCCCAATGGTCAGCAGTTAGATACGGCCCTTGAGTCGTTAGACTTTATGGTGTGCGTGGATTTTTATCTAAATGAAACCACCCGTCATGCCAATATTATTTTACCGCCGGTGTCGCCCATTGAACGGGATCATTATGATGTGACGTTCCATAATTTAGCGGTACACAATACCGCTAAATTCTCCAAGGCCATGTTTAAAAAACCGAAAGAAGTGCGCCATGACTGGCAGATTTATTTAGAGCTCGCCAAACGCTTGCAACCTAAATTGCCGTTTATGCAGCAAGTCATGCGTAAGATGACCAGTTTTGTGGGCCCTAACTTTTTATTAAATGCCATGTTAAAGCGTGGACCGTATCCGGGTTTAAGTTTGGGCAAACTGAAAAAACGCCCACACGGTATTGATCTTGGACCACTGCATGCTCGCTTGCCAGAGGCGCTGCGTCATAAAGATAAAACCATCCACTTAAATATGGATTTTTATTTTGCAGACTTACCGCGCTTAAAACAAAAGTTTGATGAGGTCACTGAAGCGCAAGCTGATCAAGATGCATTGCTGATTGGTCGTCGTCATGTGCGCAGTAATAATTCGTGGATGCACAATAGCCAGCGCCTAGTGAAAGGCAAATCGCGTTGTACGTTATTAATTCACCCCGAGCACGCTGCCAAACTTCACATCAGCGAAGGCCAATTAGTGCAAGTGACCTCACGCGTGGGGCAGGTTGAAATTGCCGCTGAAATCAGTGAAGAGATCATGCCGGGGGTGGTAAGTATTCCTCACGGTTGGGGGCATAACCGCAAAGGCACGGTGCAACGCATTGCTGATGCCCATGCGGGTGTCAGCGTCAACGACTTAACCGACGACCGTATGATTGATGCCTTATCGGGCAATGCTGCGGTGAACGGCGTGCCGGTGACCTTAAGTCCAGTGGCTGAGCAATTAGCGGTTTAATCTCAATCAATTTGAGCAATAATCTCATTTTACCGTGTGCCGCTTAGCAGTATGCTGGCGGCTTAAAATAACAATAATAGGTAAAGCTATGGATCTTCTGAATAAAGTGGCCATCGTCACCGGTGGCGCGTCGGGTTTGGGTTTAGCGGCTTGTGAGGCGCTAGTGGCCAAAGGGGCGAAAGTCTGTATTTTCGACATGAACCAAGCCTTGGCAGAAAAAGCCGTGAAAATGCTGGGTACCGAAAGC
Source organism: Bermanella sp. (assembly GCA_051277445.1). GTDB lineage: Bacteria > Pseudomonadota > Gammaproteobacteria > Pseudomonadales > Oceanobacteraceae > Bermanella. The sequence goes on from JBNMQC010000054.1 coordinate 10,886, forward strand.
GCCATGTTTGCCCAGGTGAACGTCACCGACGAAGCCTCCGTCGAAGCGGGTATCCAAGCGTGCATAAAACAATATGATGCCTTGCATATAGTATTAAATAGCGCGGGTATTGGCCCTCCAGAGAAAGTCATCGACCGTGAAGGTAACCCGTTACCGCTTGCGAACTTCAAAAAAATTGTGGATGTGAACTTATTCGGCACCTTTAATGTGCTGAGTAAAGCGGCTGCTCACATGGCAAAAGGTGAGCCGATCAATGAAGACAACGGCCGTGGCGTAATCATAAACGTGGCCTCGGTGGCGGCGTTTGATGGCCAAATTGGCCAGCCAGCCTATGCAGCCAGTAAAGCAGGGGTGGCGGGCATGGCATTGCCCATTGCCCGTGAACTGGCTCGTTATGGTATTCGTTGTAATACCATTGCACCGGGTTTATTTCGCACGCCATTAGCCGAAAGCCTAGGTGAAAACGTGATTGCCGCACTGGGCAACAGTGTGGAATACCCTAAGCGTTTAGGTGACCCTAAAGAGTTTGGGCAACTAGTGGTGCATATGGCTGAAAATGACTACCTAAACGGCGAAGTGATTCGCCTAGACGGTGCCATTCGTATGGCCGCTAAATAATGATAAAGGTTGGCCAAAATTCGACTTTTGGGCGCGGCGCTTTGTGATAAAGTAGTCGCGCCCGTTTGGCCCATAATACAGGACAATAATAATGAAACGCTTTCTCGCTCTTACTGCACTTACCTTTGGTTTGATTTCTCAGTCTGCTATGGCGGACAACATGTCACCAGAAGGCACGTGGAAAACCATTGATGATGAAACAGGTAAAGCCAAAAGCCTTGTGCAAATTTGGATCGAAAACAACGAATTAAATGGCAAAATCATCGAATTGATCGAGCCTGACGAAGCCAACCCAAAATGCACGGAATGTGAAGGTGATAAGAAAAATCAGCCTATTCTAGGTATGCAGTTCATTTGGGGGTTAACCGAAAGCGATGGCGTGTGGGATGACGGTGAAATTCTAGACCCTGCAACTGGCAGTGTGTACAGCTCTAAGATTGAAGTCACCGACGGTGGTGAAAAGCTAGATGTACGGGGTTATATTGGTTTTGCGTTCGCTGGTCGTTCTCAGGTTTGGCACCGTGTTCAGCCAAACCCAGTGGCCCAGCCAGTGGCGGATCAAGCTGCGGCACAAACCATTGCAACCCAATCAAGCGCTGAGTAATCGTTCTTAACGCTTTCAAAAAAACAGCGTATTCGAAAGGATGCGCTGTTTTTTTATGTGAATAAATGCTCTGCACGATTAGGTTTACTAAAATAGTAGCCTTGAATGTAATCACATTTCATGTTTTTTAGTATCTGCCATTGCTCATGAGTCTCGACGCCCTCTGCAATGGTTTTTAAATTAAGATGCTGTGCAAGGGCGATAATGGCGGCCACAATATTTTTATCGTCCTCATCTTGTTCTAGGTTGCGTACAAACGCTTGATCAATTTTTAATGAGTCGATAGGAAACTGTTTTAAATAGCTCAGCGATGAATAACCGGTGCCAAAGTCATCAATGGCGAGGGCAAAGCCCATCTTTTTCAGTTTTTTCATAATACCAATGCTGTGCTCGGCGTTTTCCATAATCAGGCTTTCTGTGATTTCCAACTCCACATGTTTTGGGTTAACCCCTGTTTTATTGATTAAAGCTTGCAGCTGTTCTAGAAAGTGCCGATATTGAAATTGACGGGCAGAAATATTAATGGCCACTTGAATCTCTTGGCCGCTTTCATGAAACGACTTCGTTTGCATAAACCCTTGTTCGATGACCCAATGGCCAATTTGAATAATTAAACCGGTTTGTTCGGCCACTGGAATAAACGTCGCAGGGCTGACCATGTCACCGTCTTCTTTGAACCAGCGGATAAGGGCTTCTGCTCCAGTGATATTGCCCGTGGTGGCGTTGACCTTTGCTTGATAAAACATCACAAACTGTTGTTTGTCTAACGCTTGTCGCATGCCTCGTTCGATGGGCAGCCAGGTTTGTTCACTTGCGTGTAATGTCGGATTATAGGCTTCGACATTATTACCCAGAACACGTGCATGATTGAGCGCCGCATGACCATTGCTGACTAATCCTTCGGTGGTGTGACCGTCTTGTGGGTAGTGACAATAGCCCATACTAAGGCTTAAAAAATAACTGTGCTGGTTGACATATAAAGCATTATCCATGGCGTTTTGTATGTCACGAATCACGTGGGTCACTTCGCTTATGTCGTCATGCATGACGATTAAACAAAATGTATTGCCTTCAAGGCGATAGCATTTCACCTCACAGCCCAACGTTTTACTGATATCGGTTAAGCGCTTTCCAACGTTCAATAAGATGCCGTCACCTGCATGATAACCCTGACTTGAAGTAATAAATTTAAATCGGTCGATACTCATAAATAAAAGTGAGCATGGTGTTTTTAGGTGGATGTGGTGACTGAGATCCGCTTCAAATTTGCGCCGATTTGGCAGCCCCGTATGAATGTCATGCAGGGCTTGAAACTCCAGTTGGGCTAGTGCTTGTTTTCGCTCGGTAACATCTTCT
>JBNMQC010000055.1:0-13143 GCA_051277445.1 Bermanella sp.
CCCCGATAAGCGAGATAACATGGCGCAAGCATCCGCTTCATTTTCAGGTTTACTTAGAATTTCACCATCCAGTACAACACAAGTGTCGGAACCAAGAACAGGGATAGCAGACCCTTTTGCTCCTTGGTCCGCTTTTTCACGGGCCAAACGCTCAACATATTCCCCCGGCAACTCACTCGGTAACGGGGTTTCATCAATATCTTGTGCTTTACATATAAAGCTGACACCAATCTGCTCCAGCAGTTCACGCCGTCTAGGAGAAGCAGACGCCAACAGTAAATGAGCCATACCTAGTCTCTAAAATACTGGCGCACAGCCAATAATAAGTTGTACCACAGAGGCCATATCAGCGCACTGCCCACAGAAGGCCACAATAATGCGGTTTTACCCTGGCCGATCACAATGGATTCGCTCCAAAAGCGCACCAATAAGAATAAGCCAATTAAAATGAACACTAAAAAACTCTGTTGCAAAGGGTTATAAAGGCGCATCCGAGAGTGCAGTAACAAAACCAGATAGGCCATGATGCTCAGTGCCAAGGCATTTAAACCCAACACTGCACCGTGTAATACATCAAGCAAGAGCCCCATGCATAGGGCTAAAAAAATACCGGCTTTAGTTGGGCTCATTAATACCCAAAAAATCACAGTCATCGCCACCCATTCTGGGCGAATGTAATCGATTAACCGCGGCATAGGAAAAGCGGCCAATACCAAGGCAAAAAAGAACGTCGGCAAGATTACCGCATATGCGCGTATCATGGCTGCACCTCCGGTTGCATTTGAGGCTCAGGCAGTTGGCTGCCTTTTGAGAACACCAACAGCACATAACGGGAGCGATCCAATTGAGCAGAAGGTTTTGCCGATACAATGGCAAATGGCTCACCTGGGTCATGCTCAACTTTCGTGATTGTGCCCACTGGGTAGCCGCGAGGATAACGAGAGCCAAGACCCGAGCTCACTAACAAGTCACCCTCTTTAATATCGGCAGTATCGGGCACATAAATTAACGCAAGCTCGTCCAAGCGCCCAGCCCCAACCGCAATGGCACGAATACCATTACGATTAACCAGAACTGGAATGGCATGATTACTATCCGCCAGCAACAAAACACGGCTGGTATAAGGTAGGACTTCTATCACCTGCCCCATTAAACCCTGCGCATCTAAGATGGGCTGACCAACAAAGACACCGTGCTTTTCACCTTTGTTAATAATGATGTGATGGGTATAGGGATCAGGATCCACACCGATTAACTCAGCCACCTGGACCTTGTCATCAAGTAATTCGGAAGCGTTCAGCAGCTCACGCAGACGGTTATTTTCAGCCCGCAGGGACACCATTTGCTGTACTTTTTGTTTTAAAACGAGGGATTCATTACGAAGACGGTCGTTTTCTTCTTGTAAGCTTGAACGACTAACAGCGGATTTCTCAGCCCACACACCTAATTGACCTGGAATGCCCGACACCCATTGAACGGGGGTAATCAAATACCCCAGCAAACTGCGGACGTGCTGCACAGGTTCTAAGTATTTATCCGCCGACATGAGCGCGACGCAAATAAGAGCAGCCACAAGCATGCGAGAATTAATGGCTTGCCCAGAACTGAAAATACCTTTAATGGTGTGCTCCTTAAGACTTCTTTAGTTGTTAGAAATCGTCTCATCGAGCTGTACGTACAAAATGCGCAACCCTCACGGATTACGCATTTTCGACAGGATTTGACCGACAACTGGCGTCTAAACGAATTAGTATTCGCTCGCCAACAGATCAAGTTGCTGGTCTGTCATGGTTTCTAGGGCACGACCGCCACCACGAGCCACACACGTTAGCGGGTCATCAGCCACAATCACCGGTAAACCCGTTTCTTCGCTTAATAATTTATCTAAGTCACGCAGCATGGCGCCACCACCGGTGAGCACCAAGCCACGCTCGGCAATATCGGATGCCAATTCTGGTGGACATTGCTCAAGGGCGCTCTTCACTGCTTGCACGATTGCAGCAAGGGATTCTTGAAGTGCTTCTAGAATTTCGTTGCTGTTCAAGGTGAATGAACGCGGAATACCTTCAGCAAGGTTACGGCCACGCACATCAATCTCACGTACTTCACCACCTGGGTAAGCCGTGCCGATTTCTTGTTTAATACGCTCAGCGGTAGCTTCACCAATTAATGAACCGTAGTTACGACGCACATAAGTCACGATGGATTCATCAAACTTATCGCCGCCCACTTTCACAGACTCACTGTAAACCACACCATTCAAAGAAATAATGGCGATTTCAGTGGTACCACCACCGATATCCACCACCATTGAACCACTGGCCTCTTCAACCGGAAGGCCAGCACCAATGGCTGCTGCCATTGGCTCTTCAATTAAATAGACCTTACGAGCACCTGCACCAATACAGGATTCACGAATGGCTTTACGCTCTACCTGAGTGGATTTACATGGCACACAAACAAGTACACGAGGGCTTGGAGTAAAGAAACTATCTTCGTGCACTTTCTTAATGAAATGTTGCAACATTTTTTCGGTTACTTGGAAATCTGCAATAACGCCGTCTTTCAAAGGGCGAATCGCTTGGATATTACCCGGCGTACGACCCAACATACGCTTAGCGTCGTGACCCACAGCGGCCACTGTTTTTTGGTTACCTTGACTACGAACGGCTACCACTGAAGGCTCATTTAGCGTGATACCTTTCTCGCGTTCATAGATAAGAGTGTTTGCTGTTCCAAGGTCGATCGAAAGGTCGCTTGAGAACATCCCTCTGAGTTTTTTAAACATCCGGTATTTCCAATGTAACGTAGAGACTATTATTTTGCTGCTTAGACTATCAACGGCGGGCTTTTTGGGCAAGGCACAAATGTGTTAAGTTACACCCCTTTCACATACTTTATATTTATAGCCCAAAAAGGCAGAGAAAATACCATGGCGCTTGATCGTTCAGATGTCACCAATATTGCGGATTTAGCCCGCTTAGCCATCGCCGAAGACAATATCGGCCAATACCAAGAAGAACTGAGCAGCATATTAGCTCTAGTTGAGCAAATGAACGCCGTCAACACTGACGACGTGCAACCTCTTGCTCACCCAGCCGATGCGGTTCAGCGCTTACGTGCAGACGTTGTTAGCGAAGAAAACCAGCGCGAGAAATATATGGCCAATGCTCCCGCACAAGAAAACGGCCTATTTTTAGTACCCAAAGTTGTCGAGTAATTCATCATGGCCCTACATAACCTCACTTTATCCCAGATATCTAAAGGTCTCGAAGCCGGTGATTTCACCAGTGTCGAAATCACTCAACACTTTTTAGATCGCATACAACAGCTTGATCAAGGCGACGACGGTCTAAACAGCTTCATCACCGTCACACCAGAGCAAGCACTTGCCGACGCCAAAGCAGCGGATGACCGTCGCGCAGCTGGCAACGCGACCCCTTGGACGGGTGTCCCTTTTGCACACAAGGACATTTTTTGTACCGATGGCACCTTAACCACCTGTGGCTCAAAAATGCTGGGTAACTTTGTACCCCCATACGACGCCACGGTTGTAGCAAACATGAAGCGCGAAGGCGCGGTTTGTCTAGGCAAAACCAATATGGACGAATTCGCCATGGGTTCATCCAACGAATCTTCATACTTTGGCGCAGTAAAAAACCCTTGGAATAAAGAAACCATCCCAGGTGGTTCATCGGGTGGCTCCGCCGCGGCCGTTGCGGCACGCTTAGTACCAGCAGCAACAGGCACCGATACCGGTGGCTCTATTCGTCAACCGTCTGCGCTTTGTGGTTTAACGGGTTTGAAGCCTACTTACGGTCGTTGTTCTCGTTGGGGCATGATTGCGTATGCATCATCCCTTGACCAAGCCGGCCCTATGGCACGTACCGCAGAAGATGCCGCCATGATGCTGAACGTAATGGCCAGCTTTGATACCAAAGACAGCACCAGCATCGAGCAAGATGTGCCAGATTATACGGCTACGCTAAACGATGACATCGCTGGCAAGGTGATTGGTTTGCCGAAAGAGTTTTTCCCAGAAAGCTTAGATGGTGAAATGAAGCAAACCATGATGAATGCCATTGCTGAATTTGAAAAACTAGGCTGCACGGTAAAAGAAATTTCCTTACCAAGTACTGACTTGGCGATTCCTGCTTACTACGTTGTGGCACCAGCGGAATGCTCTGCCAACTTATCACGCATGGATGGTGTGCGTTTTGGTTATCGTTGTGAGGATCCAAAAGACGTAGAAGACTTGTACAAGCGTTCACGTGGTGAAGGGTTTGGTGACGAAGTGAAACGCCGCATCATGGTGGGTACCTATGCACTGTCTACCGGTTTTTACGATGCCTACTATGTGAAAGCACAAAAAATCCGTCGCTTAATCAAAAACGACTTCGTGAAAGCATTTGAAGAAGTGGATTTCATCATGGGGCCCGTGACACCGTCACCTGCATTTAAAATGGGCGAAAAATCAGGCGACCCAGTTGAAATGTACATGGAAGATAAATTTACGCTTTCTTGTAACTTGGCAGGTTTACCAGGCATGTCGATTCCAGCCGGTCAAATTAACGGCTTACCTGTTGGCTTACAAATTATGGGTAACTACTGGAATGAAGCCGCCATGCTAAACGCGGCGCACAAGTTCCAGCAAGTCACCGATTTTCACAACGCAGCACCTCAAGGCATCGAATAAGGAATTCTATTATGGAATGGGAAGTAGTCATCGGTCTTGAGATTCACGCTCAGCTGGCCACTAAATCAAAAATCTTTTCAGGCTCTAGCACCGCTTTTGGTGCGAAACCCAACACACAAGCGTCATTGGTTGATCTAGGTTTACCAGGCGTCTTACCTGTTTTTAACCAAGAAGCCCTCGCCATGGCGGTTAAATTCGGTTGCGCGATTGATGCCGAAATTGGCAAAGTTTCTGTGTTCGATCGTAAAAACTATTTTTACCCTGATTCACCAAAAGGATATCAAACCACGCAGTTGCACCACCCTATTGTGGGCATGGGTCATATCGATATCACACTTGATGATGGCACAAGCAAACGCATTAACGTGACTCGTGCGCACTTAGAAGAAGATGCCGGTAAATCTTTACACGAAGATTTCCATGGCCAGTCTGGCATCGATTTAAACCGTGCTGGTACGCCACTGATTGAAATCGTATCCGAGCCAGAAATTCGCAGCGCCAAAGAAGCGGTTGCCTATTTCAAAAAAATGCACAGCATCGTCACCTACTTAGGTATTTGTGATGGTGACTTGTCACAGGGCTCTATGCGCTGTGACTGTAACGTGTCTTTGCGTCCAAAGGGCCAAGAAGAATTCGGTACCCGCACTGAAATCAAAAACGTCAACAGCTTCCGCTTTGTTGAACAAGCCATCAACGTTGAAATCGAACGTCAAATGGACATTCTTGAAGATGGTGGCACCATTACGCAAGAAACCCGTTTGTTTGATGCCAACAAAATGGAAACCCGTTCCATGCGCTCAAAAGAAGTGGCCAACGATTACCGCTACTTCCCTTGCCCTGATTTATTACCGGTTGTCATTGACGACGAATACATTCAAAACATTCGTGATTCGCTGCCTGAATTACCAGACCAGAAGAAACAACGTTTAATGGATGAAAATGGCTTGAGTGAATACGATGCTGGCGTACTGTCTGCAACCCGTGAAATGGCCGACTATTTTGAAGCCGTTGCCAAAACCTGTGACGATTATAAACTGGCCGCTAACTGGGTAATGGGTGAATTGTCTGCAGCGTTAAATAAAAACGAAGTGGATATTAAAAACAGCCCAGTCAGCGCCGCACAGTTAGGCGCAATGATTGCGCGCATCATCGATAACACCATCTCAAGCAAAGGCGGTAAAGATGTATTTGCTGCGCTGTGGGAGCAAAAAGGCGACGATGTGGATGCACTTATCGATTCACTTGGGTTAAAGCAAGTGAGTGACTCTGGTGCCATTGAAGCCATCGTCGATGAAGTCATCGCCAATAGCCCGAAACAAGTTGAGCAGTATGTATCGGCTGAGCCTGATAAGCGCGGCAAAATGGTGGGTTACTTTGTTGGCCAAGTGATGAAAGCATCTAAAGGTACCGCTAACCCGGGTATGGTTAATAAGGTACTAAAAGAGAAACTTGACGCTAAGTGCTAATTTAGTTGATTAACTAAATCACGATTAAGCACCTAATAAGCAGTACAAACATACTGTTTATTAGGTGCTTTTTTATTGGCCACTTCAACTGGCTAATAAACGATTAAATATCGATAGCTGATCATTTAATTTCTTTTTATCTGTGTTTGATAAAGCACATTGATCCAGTACAAAATGTACGGTTCTATTTACCGTTTCCCAGCGGGGATTTTTAGGTAATGTTTGCACCGACAAATATTTATCAAGTGTGCGGGTTTTCGCTGTACTTCCATCCATATAAACACGCCACAGGCGACTGCTTTCAGCCAGATCCGTTTTACTTTTGCCACTGTAGCGTTGCCACATATCAATCGCATCGCGAATCAGCTGCACAGTGACATCACGGACATCTTCATTCTCAGGCAACATAATCACACCTGAATTATGCAACCGCTGTACTTTGATTAACAACTCTTCTGGTAATACTGGGGCGACTACATAATCTGTCACACCCATACGAATACACTGGGATAGTTGTGTTTTATGGTAAGCATCCACCACTAATAGTATGGGTGTATCACCATGCTCACTTCGAGTGCGTTTTATGTCTTCAATAACATACGCATCCCATTGTTTAATTTGCCAAACAATAAGCTTAGGACGAAATTTGATAATATTTTCTTGAGTGATTTTAGCTAAAATCAAATGAAAATATTCTGACAAGGTATGCCCGATCACCCCAGTTGAATCTTGGTTGACTAACACCGGTTCCGCTAATGCGTTGCCTAAATGTTCAATCTTTTTCTCATCATTCTTCTCATGCTCCTCTTCAATATACCGAGGTATTGAAAAGCTCATTTTAGTTGAGTTCGATAGTCGCGTAATATTCAGCTTACTCTCCATAAAGTTTAAAACATGATGAACCGCATTTAATTCATCATGTAGCATCTGCTGGTGATTGATTACTTTATTTAAAATGATGTCAAACGTCACTGTCTTACTATCATTACCCACATATAAACTGGCTGAGATACCATCACGATCAGCCATACGTGTGAGTATAAGGATAAGCGTTTGCAAGTCATCTTGATTGCAATTTAATACAACAGAATCATCTTCAATATAAATAGGCAGATTAAGCACGCTGCAATAAAATTCAATAGAGGCATGCCAATGCCTAAGCGTAAAGGGCTTGCTCATGGCAGATTGAGCGTACTGATTCATTATCTGACCGGCACTTCGATCAATGCTCGATTTAACACTCAACAGTAATCTTGACTCCCGCTTACTGTGCTGCCACAACATGTAAAGTTGAAATAACACAAAAAACACCAAACCAAATTGAGCTAAAGGCCGAGATTGAATATATAAGTGTGTATATAAATAATCATGAATGACAAATAACGTCCAGCCCGTAAAGCTAATAATGAACAAACCCACAAAGGGTGCATTCTGTTTTTTTAATAAAACCAGCATGACCATCACATAAGCCACTGTCATCAGGCCCATGACTTGATTCACTTCACCAAACCAAGTAAATACAGTTGCCGGTAAAAATATGGTGGCAATCAAGATAAGCGCCGAACAAATAGCGACCATTCGCGGAAAAACTTTGCTTTTGATATCAAAAAAACGATGGAAAAAATACACAAATAAAGGCAGCGCCAAAAATAACAGCATATGCTCTAAGCGTTGCCAGTTTTGCCAACTAATGAACGATATAAAATCATAAGCAATGCGCTCCCCCACCATCACACTTCGCAGGGCAATCGCCCAAACAAACAGCGCAAAGAAAATATGACTATCGTGCCCATAACGGGTGATATTGCGGCCTAATAAATAAATGGATACCAAGACTAAAAAACTAAACACCATGGCATCCAGTAATTTACTTTGATCACGTAACGCAGCGCGATGCTCTGCATCCGATATTAAAAGGTTGTGCCACACTCCGCCCTCTTTATGATGAAAGTTACTCACATGCAAAACGAGGTCATACTGGGTAGCTGGCTCAAGGGGCATAACAGCCGGCCCAAATTTTGGCTGCTCCGATTGCACGGTATGAGATACCACACCACGCTGAAATCTCAGCTTTCCATTGACCCACAAACTCATGGCACTTGGCATATCGGGTATGCGCAAGTAATAAGGCTGCTGCACAGGCATATGCAGGCGCAATCTAAATGTGGCAAATCCATGGGGAGCATAAGGGCCTTGCTCATGCCATAAACCAGGCAGCTTTAAGCCATCTTGCATGGGGCGGTTCATCTGAATATGTAAGACTTGCCAGTCAAACGCCCACAGACCACTAAGAGCAACAGGCCCTTGGCGTAAATCATCCGTTGATATGGTTTTTTCTGGCAGGGAAAAACAGATAAGAGGGAGTATCCATCCCAATATAAGCACAATTAACTTCATGGCATTTATCATTATTTTTAGGCCATATTACGCACTCTACGGCTTCAGCTATACGTCCAAACACGCCTTCATGCCAAACACGAGGGCAATTTAATTTGACCTTCTTTAGCCTTTTTTTGCATGGTTTAGCCGTCACATATGGCTTTTATTAATACGGTGGCGAAGTCGATGGGCTAGCCACAACCACAATAACGATAATAATGAGGTGCCCCATGCGACGATTAAAAATCGTACTAATACTACTGAGCCTAGGGCTCACTAACTTAACCCTTGCCTATCCTGGCGTCTTTCCTCAGTCCACATTCCAGAATCTAGACTATGGTTTGTATTGGTTTGGTAACAACGACAACTACCAAAAAGCCCAAGCCGGATACAGCAACCCGTATTACAACAAAAATGCACCAACTATCATTTATATTCATGGCTGGCAAAATGGCTCAAGCCAAGCAAAAAACCGTGAAACCTTCAATCGTAGCGACAGTGGCGGCCCAGATGTAGACTTAGCCTACGCATGGCGCCGCGCGGGTTACAACGTCGGTATTTTATATTGGAATCAATTTGCCGATGAGGGCGAAGTAAAAGACGCTGAAGCTAAAATCTGGAGCAAAAGTGGCCCACGTGCTATGCGCTGGCGTGACCATAATGGCACTTATCGTTCTGGTCCGAATAAAGATGCCGGCCAGCTTATGTTTGAAAGCCTGAAAACCAACATGGCGGATTATTCCGGTAGCCGTTTAATCATCGCCGGCCACAGCCTCGGAAACCAGATGGCCATAGTGGTCGCCAAAAAGCTAAAAGATGGCATTAGCGCTGGTAACACCAATAGCAAGCTGAAACCAAAACGAGTGGCCTTACTTGACCCTTATTATTCTAACGGCTCAAAAAGCTACATAAATAATCAATGGACAGGGGCAAAAGCCCGTAGCTATGTGGATACACTTAAAAGCTGGGGTGTAATATTTGAAGCCTACCGTTCAAGCTCTGTCACCAACACCTTCTTAATCGGCGACGAAAACAAAGGCCTATTGAATAAAACCGCCTTCGTTGAGCTAAAACCTTGGTACTTCCAGTCTTGGCAGCAAGCAGAGAAACACGGTGCTGCAGTTTGGCATTACTTATGGTCTTTTGATTTCTCTATACCAGCTATTAAGAGTTCATCGGATCAAGGCTTAAGCGCTAAAACAGGCGATACACGCGTAAAAAACTTAATGGATGGCAGCAAACGCTTAATTCATGACCTAGGGGCATACACCAAAAGCCCTGGGGATGACCGCTTAAAATACGGCAACCGATTGTAATTATTCAATACCAGTGCAAAAAAGCCGAATCTAAGATTCGGCTTTTTTCATGTAAAGGTTAAATATCTACGTAGTTTTAATTTTATGAAGCAACAGCCGTCATGCAGTTTGTGCCCGCTTTGGTTTTACAGGTTTTCAGTAAGGTCTGCTCTCCCGTTTCATCCCACGTAATAATCGTAACAGGGTAATCTGATTTTGATGCACTCAAATCCTCTGAGACCGTTTTACCACTTCGATCTTGATTTATATTGGTTTCAATCAAACCACTCAAGACCCCATCCTCATAAACTTTCCACGTCCATTCATACGCACTGGACTCATAATGCCCAGTCAAGCGACCGCCGTCATCGTATTGCAGAATGTTTAAACCACAGCTAGCGGTTTGTTCAATTTTCAAATCGGTATGATTTGAATAAATGGTGCCATCGTCATCCATACCGTCTTTCACAACCAACCAAGTTTCAGTGGTATCAATTATCGAATATTGAATCTGAGTCGTGAGGTCTTCATCAACTATATTCCAAATAGGCCCTGAATGAGCCCAACCTTCATTACTCGCTGCTATACCAATTAATAAGCCACCGGCTGTCAGCTCAGCAAATGCCTCAGATGAAAAACCAACTGACGAGCCAGGAACATCGACTGGTGCATCATAAGCTGAATAACTGCCAGGATATTCAGGCAATGGCATGGATGTGATACCGCTCTGATCCGCACTGCAGTCAATAAACGTAACGTTATCTCCAGGCACATTTTTATCAATTCCATCATCCTTTGATGAACCGCCACCACCTCCACAAGCAAACAAGCTCAAGGTAAAAGGCAGAAGTACTAATTTTTTCATATATTATCCATAATTTGTGGTTCGGTATTTCATTATCTAATTCAATGAAACTGATTTTAATTCTCTTTTATTAAGAATGTGATACAGCGCTAAATTCCATTAAATTAATTTAAACACTCGGATTTACAGGGAATGTTTTAAGTCCTTATCCAATCAAATTTACAAATAAGCAGGTGTAAGCTAAACCTGAATTATTAGAACATTATCTTGTAGTAGTGATGAATTATGGTCATCAACCCAAGCGACCTGTATCATGCCGAACCAATTTTTAAGCACCTAAAGTAGTACGGTAAACCACATGACCAAACCCCTAACCGCCGCCCTATTGGCCACCGCAAAAACCCACATGCCACTGGGAGTGGCCGACAGCTACCGCTATTGGGGTGACGACAACACCGTCTTCGTTAAAAGCATGCAAGGCGGCAGTATTACAGATGAGGACGGCCAGGAGTTCGTGGACTTCCGCCTAGCCTATGGCCCAATTATCCTGGGCTATCGCGACGCCCGTGTGGACCAAGCCGTTATTAAGGCCATTACCGATGTAGGCACCATTTCAGGGTTCTCCACTGGCTTGGATAGCGAGGTTATCCAGTTAATTAAGCAAATGTGCCCTAACATCGAAAAGATGCGTTTTGCAAACTCAGGCACCGAAGCCGTCATTGGCGCCGTGCGTACTGCACGTGGCTTTACTGGCCGCGATAAAATTGTGGTGGTCGAAGGTGGATTTCATGGACTGTACGACGAAATGATGTGGAAGTCCGATGTGGATAACTGGGACTCTAATAGCCAAGCTACGCCTGAGATCAAATCGTTTGGTGGTGGCATTCCTGAATGTTCCCGTGAGCACCTAGAAACCGTCCCATTAAATGACTTTGCTGCCATCGACGATGTATTTAAGCGCGTGGGTGATGACATTGCCGCCATCGTCATTGAGCCGATCTTGGGTAACTGCGGCAGTATTGCCTCAACCCAAGAGTACATGCAAAAACTACGTGATATGTGTGATGCCAATGGGGCACGGCTGATCATGGATGAAGTGAAAACGGGTTTTCGTGTTGCAAAAGGCGGCGCACAAGAGCTATACGGGATTAAAGCTGACCTTACCACCTACGCAAAAGCCATGGGAAATGGCTACCCTGTAGCCGCATTTGGTGGGCGGGCCGATGTAATGGATATGATCAGCTTTAACAAAAATGGTGTAACCCATGGTGGCACCTACACAGCCAACATGATTGCCCTTAGCGCTGCTAAAGCCACGCTGACCATTCTGAATGAGACCAACGCTTACGACACCATCAATCAAGTAGGCGCCAACATTCAAACCGTTCTTTCTCGAGTATTTACCAAACATGGCATTGAACATAAGTTTGCAGGGCCAGACGCCATGTTCGGTGTACACTTTGGCAAAGAAGTGCCACAAAATTATCGTGACTGGAAAAAAACCAATAGCGATTTATACACCGCCTTTGCCCATAACCTAATTGCTAATGGCATTATGTTAGAGCCGGATTCACGTGAGCCTTGGTTTATTTGTGAAGCGCATCAAGCTGTGGATTTGCAATGGCTTGAAGAAATGGCTGACCAAGCCATGGCAAAAGCCCTAAAAGACACACAATAAAAGAGTAAATAATAAGTCATCATTCGCCAATATTAAGCACACTCCTTTTATAGGCTGTGTGCTTTTTTTTGCAGCATGAATTCGTATCACCCTAAATTCCAATCCACACCCTCTTTCACCATAACCCTATCAGGTGCAGGCTATAGGCGTGTTAAAAAATGTCAAAACGCCGCCATAAAGATTCAACATCCCTTCATACAAGTCCTTGTATTCTATTAACAAACACCCAGCAATGGTCTTGTTCAGTAACTTTACAGCGATAACACAGATGTATTAGATAAAGAATGAAAACCCATTTTTTATCAGGTCAAAAAGGGTCAAAATATTTCTAGTTAATAAATACAATAAATTTAAAAATACAATTAAGAAATTTACGCACCATGATTATTTAAATACATCTTCAAAGATTAAAAAAATGAACAATACAAAACTAACCTTTCTAGAAATATAAATTTAAATATATGATTTATATCGTTTTTTTTAATAATAAAAATAAAATATTAAAAAAGTAGTTATAGCCAGCCATGTTTTTTTCTTTAATAAATCGACCTTTACTAAGCAAAAAACCGGGCCTATGATTTTAAAGTTCAAAAAATATACATTTTTGAATAAACATGAATGGAAGTATTTTATTAATAATAAATAATAAAGGCCTAGTTCAATGAAGAAGACAATATTTAAACACGCGTGCATAAGTGCTTTTGCAATCGCATTCTCACTAAGCGCACACAGTGGCGGTGGTGGAAGCGATGGTGGCGGCAGTGATGGCTTACCATTACCAGACACCTGTACATCAAATTGTGGATATGAAGTGGGCCCCAACC
>JBNMQC010000056.1:0-13038 GCA_051277445.1 Bermanella sp.
TCGACCTGCTCCGCTTGCACAAGCTTACCCCTTAAAAAATAACGTATATTTGAAGTATGCACTGAACATAGCACAACACAAGCTCAGTCAAATCCCCAATAGCATGACGACTCCATCATTCATTCAAGAATGGTTCACCAAGCAAACAGTCGCAGGGCTTACTGAAAAGTGAGACCGATAAAAAAGGCCACTTATTTTCATAAGCAGCCTTCTTATCAATCACATTAAGCGTGTGATTTATTTTTCATTTTTTACCATTTCACTCATCAGCTCTTGTTCTTCGTGCAGGTCGTCGATGTCGTCATTGGTGTGCGGCAGGATTAAATTTAATACGATGGCCACAAGACCACACAAGCTCACGCCTTGCAGACTAAAGTCACCAAAGGTGAATGCCATGCCACCGATACCAAACACAAGTGTAGTAGAGACGATCACAAGATTACGGCGCTCGTTTAAGTTCACTTTTGCTTTAATCAAGATATTCATACCCACAGCAGCAATGGAGCCGAACAATAGAATAAGAATACCGCCCATTACTGGGGTCGGGATGGTTTGCAGCAAAATACCAAACTTAGCAATAAAAGCTAATACGATGGCAATACCGGCCGCCCATGTCATCACCACTGGGTTAAACGCGCGTGTCAGCATCACTGCACCGGTCACTTCCGAATAGGTGGTATTTGGTGGGCCACCAAATAACGAAGCCGCCGATGTCGCAAGGCCATCACCTAATAAAGTGCGGTGCAGTCCTGGTTTTTCAACATAGTTCTTACCGGTTACGCTGCTAATAGCCAGTACGTCGCCCACGTGTTCAATAGCAGGTGCAATCGCCACTGGTAGCATGAATAAAATAGCGGCTAGGTGAAATTCAGGCGCGATGAAGTTGGGCATAGCCAACCAGTCGGAGTTATTAACTTGGGTCATATCTAGCATGCCACTGAAACCGGCAACCGCATAACCCACAGCCACACCCGCTAAAATCGGCACTAAACGGAAAATACCCTTGGCATAAACCGCAACAATTAAGGTGCTCACTAACGCAGCCATAGACACTAACAGCGCTTCGCCATATGGAAATAGCTCAGCCGCACCGTCGCCGGTTTTACCCATGGCCATGTTCACAGCAATAGGCGCTAAACCCAAACCAATGATCATAATAATGGGGCCCGTCACCACAGGTGGCATGATGCGATGCAAGAAACCAGGGCCACGAATCGCCACAATACTGGCCAAGACCACATACACTAGGCCTGCACAAAATAACGCCCCCATGGTAGCTGGGGTTCCCCAGGTTTGCACACTGAATGCGATAGGTGCGATAAACACAAACGAGGAGGCTAGAAAAACCGGCACACTGCGCTTAGTCACCACTTGGAAAATTAACGTACCCACACCTGCGGTGAACAACGCAACGCTTGGGTCAAGGCCGGTGATTAACGGCATTAATACCAACGCGCCAAATGCAACAAACAGCATTTGCAGGCCAGCTAATGCCGTGCGCCAGGTTTTGTTTTCGATTTGATTACTCATGAAGCACCCTTAATTATTATTTCGTGCCGAAGATTTTATCGCCCGCATCACCCAAACCAGGAATGATGTAGCCTTGCTCGTTTAGGTGACTATCAACAGATGCGGTGTAAATGTCGACGTCAGGGTGCGCCGCTTGAACTTTGGCAATGCCTTCAGGGGCGGCAACCAGCACTAGTGCACGGATGCTTTCACAGCCAGCGGCTTTTAATAGGTCGATGGTGGCAATCATGGAGCCGCCAGTGGCTAGCATTGGGTCGATTACCAACGAAATACGCTGATCAATATCACCGGCTAACTTGTCGAAGTAGCTGACAGGCTCAAGGGTTTCTTCGTCGCGGTACAAACCCACTACGCTGATTTTGGCACTTGGTAGCAATTCCAATACGCCATCCAACATGCCAAGGCCTGCACGCAGAATCGGCACGACCGTGATTTTCTTACCACGAATGCGCTGTGCGGTGATCTCACCACACCAGCCATCTAGGGTGTAATCTTCAAGTTCTAGGTCTTTAGTGGCTTCATAAGTCAGTAGGTTGCCTACTTCACCCGCTAATTGGCGAAAGCTGCGAGTACTACGATCACTGGCTCGCATTAAACCAATTTTGTGTTTTACCAATGGGTGGCTGATTTCATGTACGCTCATGGAGGCCTCTGTCGAAATATTGAAAATGAATGCACTGACCGCTTGATGGGGCGAAGCCCTGTGTCAGTTTAGCGCGATAATGCGAATTTTGTCACAGACAGAAAAAACAGGCGACAAGAAATTGACCGGATGATCAAGTTATTCAAAAGTTTTCACGGTTTTTGCTTAAAAATGTGAAATTACGCTTTTACAGGCATAAAAAAACCCGCCAAAAGGCGGGCTAAAATAGAACCTAAGTTCTCGCTACATTCTCACTGTGCTCCCTTGCGGAAACACAAATGCATCATGAAAGCTATTGAAGCGCATATCTGTAGCAGAAATGTATCCTAATGTAACATCATGTAAATAAAGGGTTTTTTCTGACTAATTGGCCAATTACGTCTACCTACAAGGTTATAGCTGATGACTTTTAGGCCACAGCAGGCTCATTTTTGCCCCCTGCCAGCGGCTGTTGGTCACGAAAGCTTGGCCACCATGCCAGTAGATAATGCGCCGCACAATGGACAAACCCAAACCATAACCACCTGAGGCTCGCGTGCGGCTATCATCGAGTCGAGTGAACGGCGAGAACACCCGTTGCCAATCTTTCTCTGGGATCCCTGGGCCGTCATCTTCAACATCAATTCGGCAGATGCCGTTATCAAAACTGTACTCAATCCAGACCTTACCTTGCGCATAGCGACACGCATTACCCACTAGGTTTTGAATGGCTCGGTGCATGTAACGATATTCCACATCACTGAAAATTTGCGCTTCATCAACGGTTTGGCTATGCCACTGAATGTCCACCTTATCGGTCCGTCTGCGGGTTTCTTCTACAATTTGATCCACCAAATCCAGCATATTAGCTTGTTTGAATTCCAATATAGGGCCGCCCTCTTCAAGGCGTGCATAGGTTAGAATTTCATCCACCAATTCATCCAGTTCTTGCAGATCTTGATCCATTTCGTGCAGCTGTTTTTGTGTGTAGTCGTCAGTGGTGGTGTCTTCGAGCATTTGCACACCAAAGCGCATGCGGGCAACAGGCGTGCGCAATTCATGACTCACCGCACGAATCATTTCTTTTTGCACACCCATCAAACGCTGTATATGACTGGCCATGCGGTTGAACGCATCACCCAGTCGGCCAAACGCATCTTGCGAGTCTACTTTTACCCTTGAGTTTAAATGACCCGCAGCAATACGCGTGGCCGCACGCTCTAAGCGCTGCAAGTTCACCTCAAAACGATACACCAACCAATAGACCGCAATACCCGTTAAGATAATAGCCAGCGCAATCACCACTAGTACCGACTGCAAAGATAACCCCTGACGAAACACAATGGGGCCCATTTCAATGGTTTGATCGGCTTCTGGCAGGTAGGTATAAAAGCGCCCGGTGCTGCCATTAATGTCAAAGTAGGCAAGGTAATCTGGGGCCGTCATATGAGCGCGCTCGGCTTGAAACGATTGGGCTTGCTCGTCATCAATAATGCGCACCGGTAAATTATAGTGACTGGAATACGCCTCAATCAGCTCAGAGAGTGAGCGGTTTTCACGCTGCAATAACTGACGAATAAGCGTGGCGGCACCACGAATGTGAGTGGTGCGAAAATCATGAAACACGCCTGAGAGAATGTATTGCGTTTGCTCAAGGGTAACCGCCGCTCGAACCTTTAAGCTTCCGCCATCTAGATTTTCGAGCAAGTATTGTCCTTGCTGAAGGCGAGCCTGCTCGACACGACTAAGGCTTGATTCATTAAAGAGAGTAAGAGAAAGAGGCACACCAAGCAATTTGGCCACTGGAGCAACATCCCCTTTAGCGGCTTTTATTTCACCAATGGCCAGCAATACAATGCCGCCCATGATGCTTTGTTGGTGTTGCTTTTGGTTGATGTGGTCCACCAACCACAAAGAGCCCAGTGTCGAGATAGACACCAGCAGTAATATGGTTAAAACCCCAACGTACACACGAGAAAAAATGGTGGCTCTCCTGCCTGCAAAAAAACGATTGTGCCTAGATTTCTTTTACAAACAAGTATCCTTTACTGCGCACCGTCTTAATACGCTTTGGCTGCAAGGGGTCATCGCCTATTTTTGGGCGAATACGGCTGATGCGCACATCGATAGAACGGTCTTGGCCGTCGTATTCAATGCCACGAAGTGCCGTGAAAATCTCTTCACGACTTAATACCCGCCCCGCATTGGAGCTTAACAACCATAATAAGTCGAACTCAGCACTGGTCAGGTCAATGGGTTCTTCGTCTAGCCAGGCTTCACGCATTCCGTTATCAACTACTAAATTAGCAAACGTCACACGATTCTGCTCGCCGCTTGCCACAGACTGCCCCGCTGACGGCTCTGGCCCTTCTTTCACCCTACGCAGCAAGGCACGAATACGCGCCAGCAAAACGCGAGGACGAGCGGGCTTAGCAAGGTAATCATCTGCGCCCATTTCTAGGCCCAGCACCTGGTCTAAGTCATCATCTCGGGCGGTTAGCATAATGATAGGACCACGATAATAAGGTCGCACTAGGCGGCAAATAGACAAACCGTCTTCACCTGGCAGCATGAGATCAAGGATAACCAAATCGGGCTGCTCGGTTTTAATACGCTCAACGGCTGCGGTACCGTCCCCTTCTACCGATACCTGCATCCCATTGGATTCTAAGTACTCGCGTGTTAACCCTGCCAGGCGTTCATCGTCTTCTACGATTAAGATTTGCCATGCTTCATCCGATTGCACTGCCTGTTCCATAGATCATCCCAGAATAGATAAGTTACTCTAATATACATTAATTTAGACGCTTATCAGCATCCTGCCTAGTTGCGTGACGGTTTAAGGCTTGTTTTCAATCTAAAAACTGAAAAAGCCCAACAAAGACTGACTGCCATTCATCTCTTAGACGCATCACCCTAACTCGTATTTGCTTTATATTGTGGTTACCCATATCACTCAAAAAACGATCCCCATTAAACGGACTAAGGCACATTGATCACAATACACCCAGCACAATGCAAGTAGGGCTGCTTTGACTGAAATGGCACTGTAAGGGTCAATCAAAATAGATCAATTACTCTAAGTTGGTACTTTTTTATTGGTTATCACCGGCGGACATAGTGTTGTGATTTTTTTCAGTTTTTAGTTGAAAACCAAGCTGTCCACACATTAAGATTAGTTCATATTACTGATAACAACACCCTGCCGTTAGTGGACACTAACACCGTTAATTTACACACCGATTACCCACACTTTATCCACAAGCCCATTCCTGCCTAAACACAACATATGGGGTTGATTCCAAGTCCCAACCGCAATATGCTGTGCTTACTCCGAGTTTCAGCAGTATTGAATGTTCGTATTTTGATCACAGTTACTTAAAATAAGAACAAAGTGATCAGTTAACAGCCAAATCTTTATTCGGAACTTCAACAAACCAATTTTTTTATACCCGCCCCTTTAATTAGGGATGGTGTTTTTTGTATGGGCAAGGGTCAGAAATGAACAGCACACTTCATGTGACAAAACGGGACGGAAATCGTGCTCCTTTAGATTTAGATAAAATCCATAAGGTGCTGACGTGGGCTGCAGAGGGTTTAAGCAACGTCTCTGTATCTGAAGTTGAGCTTCGCGCACAGATTCAATTCAACGATGGTATTTCCACCTCGGATATCCATGAGACACTGATTAAGTCAGCCGCTGACTTAATTTCAGAAAATACACCCGATTACCAATACATGGCAGCGCGCCTAAATATCTTCCATTTGCGCAAAAAAGCCTACGGCCAATTTGAGCCACCTGCTTTATATGACCAAGTTGCCCGCTTAGTCGACAGCGACCGCTATGACCGCCACCTATTAGAAGACTACACCGAAGCCGACTTCAAAGAGATGGACGACTTCATCGACCATAGTCGCGACCTTAACTTTGCGTACGCCGCTGTTAAGCAATTGGAAGGTAAGTACCTTGTACAAAACCGTGTCACTGGCGAAGTGTTTGAAAGCCCACAGTTTTTGTATGTTTTGATCGGTGCCTGCTTGTTCTCTAAGTATGAAAAATCAAACCGCATGGATTACATTCGTCGTTTCTACGATGCGGTATCCACCTTTAAATTGTCACTGCCTACGCCAATCATGGCCGGTGTGCGTACGCCAACTCGCCAGTTCAGCTCATGTGTACTAATAGAAACCGACGACAGTCTAGATTCCATCAATGCGGCCGCCGGTGCCATTGTTAAGTACGTCTCTCAGCGTGCGGGGATTGGTATCAATGCGGGTCGTATTCGTGCCCTTGGTAGCCCTATCCGTGGCGGTGAAGCTTTTCACACAGGCTGTATTCCGTTTTACAAACACTTCCAAACAGCGGTTAAAAGCTGTTCACAAGGTGGTGTGCGCGGTGGCGCAGCGACCTTGTTCTACCCTATTTGGCACATGGAAGTTGAGTCTTTATTAGTACTTAAAAACAACCGTGGTGTTGAAGAGAACCGTGTTCGTCACCTGGATTACGGCGTGCAATTAAACAAGGTTATGTACGAGCGCTTAATTAAAGGTGGCAACATCACCTTGTTCAGCCCTTCTGATGTGCCTGGTTTGTACGATGCCTTCTTCGAAGACCAAGTGAAGTTTGAAGAACTGTATAAAAAATACGAAAACGAGCCACACATCCGTAAGCAAACCATTAAAGCGGCTGAGTTGTTCTCTATCTTAATGCAAGAGCGTGCCAGTACAGGCCGTATCTACATTCAAAACGTGGATCACTGTAATACCCATAGCCCGTTTGACTCAACGGTTGCACCGATTCGTCAATCAAACCTATGTTTGGAAATTGCACTACCCACTAAGCCGTTAAAAGAAATCAACGACCCAGAAGGTGAGATTGCGCTGTGTACTCTGGCTGCATTTAACCTTGGCGCCCTTGAGAATCTTGACGAGCTTGAAGAGCTTGCAGATATCATCGTGCGTGCACTTGATAACCTATTGAGCTATCAAGACTACCCAATGCCAGCGGCTGAAATTTCGAGCATGTCTCGTCGCACACTGGGTGTGGGTGTCATCAACTACGCTTACTACCTTGCGAAAAACGGCGTGAAATACAGCGACGGCAGCGCACTGGGGTTAACTCACCAAACGTTTGAAGCCATTCAATACTACCTATTGAAAGCGTCTAACAAATTGGCTCAGGAAGTGGGCCCATGTGATAAGTTCAGCGAAACCACTTACTCACAAGGCATTCTTCCGATTGATACCTACAAAAAAGAATTAGATGCCGTTTGCAACGAAGAACTTCGTTACGACTGGGAAGCGCTGCGCAGTGAAATTAAAACTCACGGCCTACGTAACTCTACACTGACAGCATTAATGCCATCAGAGACATCATCGCAAATCAGTAACGCAACCAACGGCATTGAACCACCACGCGGTTACATCAGTGTTAAAGCTTCAAAAGACGGTATTTTGAAGCAAGTTGTGCCTGACTTTGAAAACATCAAAGGTAACTATGAGTTGTTATGGCAGTGGCCAAACAATGATGGCTACTTGCAGCTAGTGGGTGTTATGCAGAAGTTTGTTGACCAAGCAATCTCTGCCAATACCAACTACGACCCGTCTAAATTCGAAGGTGGCAAGGTGCCAATGAAAGTCTTATTAAAAGACTTACTATCAAGCTACAAGCTGGGCCTTAAAACCTTGTATTACCATAACACCCGTGACGGTGCAGACGACTCTCAGCAAGACTTAGAAGACGACTGCGCAGGCGGTGCATGTAAAATCTAAAACACCAACAAGCCCGTATAGGGCTTGATGGTTTTTAAATCCTTAAGGGTAATCGCTTTGTGCATTGCCCTTATTCAATAAGCTTAAACTTATTGTCATTCTCAGAAGTGTGAAACATGGCTTACCAAACATTTAACCGCAACACATTCGACGCCTTTAGCCAGCCTATGTTTTTTGGCGAGCACGTGAATGTATCCCGCTACGACACGCAAAAATACAAGATTTTTGAACAGCTAATTGAAAAGCAGCTTTCTTTTTTCTGGCGTCCAGAAGAAGTGGATCTTTCTACCGATCGTAAAGATTTTGCTAACTTGCCTGATCACGAAAAACACATTTTCTTGAGCAACTTAAAATATCAAACCCTGCTAGACAGCATTCAAGGGCGCTCACCGAACGTGGCGCTTTTACCGATTGTATCTTTACCAGAACTAGAAACTTGGATTGAAACTTGGTCATTCAGTGAAACCATTCACAGCCGTTCGTACACTCACATTATTCGTAATGTAATCAGCGATCCCGCATCTGTGTTTGATGACATTGTCAGCAACGAATACATCACTAAACGCGCAGAAAGCGTCACCAAATACTATGACGACTTAATCGAAGGGGTCACCTATTACCAAAACCTAGGTGAAGGCCAACATCAGGTGAACGGTGAAACCATCGACATCAGCTTGCGTGATTTAAAACGCAAACTGTATCTCACCGTCGCCTCGGTTAATGTACTAGAAGCCATTCGTTTTTATGTCAGCTTTGCATGCAGCTTTGCATTTGCTGAGCGAGCAAAAATGGAAGGTAACGCGAAAATCATCAAACTGATTGCCCGCGATGAAGCGCTTCACCTAACGGGCACCCAGCACATGCTGCAAATTTGGGCCATGGGTAAAGACGACCCTGAAATGGGTGAAATCACCAAAGAATGTCGTGAAGAAGTGATCGCGATTTTCCGCGAAGCCGCTGAGCAAGAAAAAGAATGGGCTGAATACTTGTTTAAAGATGGCAGCATGATTGGCCTCAACAAAGATATTCTTTGCCAGTATGTTGAATACATCACCAACCAGCGATTAGCCGCCATTGGTCTGGATAGCATTTTCCCAACTAAGCAAAACCCACTTCCGTGGATCAACGCTTGGCTGGTGAGTGATAATGTACAAGTGGCCCCACAAGAAGCCGAGATCAGCTCTTACCTTGTTGGCGCCATCGACAGCGCACTTTCACTGGAAGATTTCAGCGACATCGAGCTGTAAGCTTCAAATGACGATGTTGGCCATGAGCGATAAACCGGACGATCTGGAATCAGATTTTCATCTTGAAGATGACGCTATCGATCATCAGGACTTTCAACTCGAAAGTCCTGAGGCTTCACCCACCCTAGATGAAGCCCTACCCCAACCTGAGCTATTCTTGCCACTTGGCAACCCCGAAGCCCCTCAAGAAGAGCAACAACTTGAAATCCAAGGCTTCGAAAAACCCGTATACGCTGTACAAATAGACGGGGTGAATGAGCCTTTAGCCTTTCATTTTGCAAGCAATCTACTCGAAAGTTTAGAAGCCCAAGGGGTTCAGCTGCCCTACCAGTGCCGTGAAGGCTATTGTGGAGGCTGTCGCACCGATCTAGTTGAAGGGGAAGTGGCTTACTTACAAGAGCCCATGGCGTGGATCAACGAAGGGGAAATCCTTCCTTGCTGCTGTGTGCCTAAAACCCCCTTAAAACTGAAATTAAAAGGTTAAGCCTTAAACCAAAACCTAAAAGGATATCCCATGATTCGCCCAAGCATTGGCAAAGTAGCCCCAGCCTTCACCACACTGGATGAAAACGGCAACAAAGTGGCGCTAAAGGATTTTCGCGGTCAAACCGTGGTTTTGTATTTCTACCCTAAAGCCATGACCCCTGGTTGCACCACTCAAGCCTGTAGCTTGCGTGACAGCAAAAAAGAACTCGACAAGATAAATGTGGTGACTTTAGGCATCAGCCCTGACGCCCCTGCTCGCCTACTTAAATTCAAAGAGCGTGATAACTTAAACTTCACACTTTTATCCGATGAAGACCACGCCATTGCCGACAAATACGGCGTATGGGGCCCCAAGAAGTTCATGGGTCGTGAATTTGATGGTATTCACCGCATTACTTTCATCATTGATGAAAAAGGCAAGCTGGTGCATATCATGGACAAGTTCAAAACCAAAACCCACCACGATGATGTACTGGCCTACCTAAAAGGTGAATAAGTTAAAATCATCCGCTCACTAAGCCTGTTACGCTACTCTGTCTATACTTAAGTGTAAGTCAAAGACAGAGTAGTTCTTGTTATAAAAAACGTCTGATTTATTACGTTTAAAAATAAGACTCCCATTTACCAGGAGGAAACATGGCCAACCTAAACCCTCATTACGACTTCGACCGATTTGCAGAGTACCTATGCGTCACCTTGGCAGACAATGTGGCTCGTTGTCAGCTAGGGCTTAACAAGGTACACAAGGTTCGAGTTTACACATCCACCGACAGCCTATGGCCCACAAGTTTCAAAGCGCTATTGGAGAATGAACTGGTTGCGCCATTACACCCCCACTCCGGTGCCAACCAAGACGCCAGCTACGATATTGAATATCGCTATCGTTGCCCCAGCGCCATTCCCTTTAAAGCAGAACAGGCCAGTAGCATCACGTCGCCGTTTATCGAGCAAGCCAAGAAAGTAGACAGTGATTTTTACACGGACGCTTGGTCCCTTAGCCTATCAGGCTGTATTCCCTACCTACTCAAACACATGGCCTATCGAAATGTGACGCAGAATTTAGCCAAACAGCTGCAGCACCAAGGTATTGAGATAACCGAGGATTTCAGCGTGCAATTCCATGACGGTGAGAACTTTTTAAGCTTTAATTACGACAACCTGACGCAACAAATCTCGCAGCAGATTCAGTTCTACTTAAGCGATAGTAAGGTGAAGCAAATCGCCTGTGACGTCTGCTTTAAGCACCCACAAAACAAGCAATGGTTTATGAGTCTGTAACTATTAATTGACAATGCAACAGGCATAAAAAAACCCCTAAGCAGTCACCTGCTTAGGGGTTTTTTAGTGATATCCATTATTTATTGGATTTCACTACGTTTTTTACTTTTTGAATCAAGTTGTCCATCAGCTCTTTGGCTTCTTGCCAAGCTTCTTCACTTAACTCTAACAAGCTTTCACGACGCAAGGTTTCTTGGTCGATCATGTTTTCTAGATCTTCAATCACTTTATGCTGTGCTTTTAAGATCTTCTTATTGGCCTTTTTTTCTAAATCAGCCAATGTTGATTTTGCGTCCTTGACCTGTTTTTGCAGTTCCTTAATTCGCTTCTTACCCATTGCTTTCTCCTTAGCTCAAGCTAGACATAATAAATACACACAAGCCCGGCAACAAGAAGAATACACTCAGCACGTACAAGGCGGCTAATGAGTGACGCTTCGTTGCGACTTCAGCTAAACGCTCAGCGGCTTTCAACGGTATTTCTCGAAGGAACGGAATGCCGTAAATCACGATCACACCCAATAAGTTATACATCAAGTGCACAAGGGCAATCTGTAAGGCAACTATCGCGCCCACACCTGAGATAGCGGTGGCGGCTAATAGTGCGGTAATAGTCGTGCCAATATTCGCACCCAGTGTGAATGGGTAGATGTCACGTGGTTTAAACACACCAGAGCCCACCAGAGGAATCATCAAGCTGGTGGTAGTAGAAGACGATTGAACCAGTACCGTCACAACGGCACCACTGGCAATACCCGAAATTGGACCGCGACCGATGGCACCGTGAAGAATTTTCTTAGCGCGACCAACCATCAAACTTTTCAGTACTCGACCGATAATCGTAATGGATACGAAGATCAATAAGATACCTAAAACGATCAGTGCGATAGCAGCAACTTTATCAGGGAACACACCTAATAATGACTTGATCTCACTGATCACCGGCTTAGTAATCGGTTTAATGAAGTTAAAGCCCTTCATACTCATGGAGTCAGCGCCAATCATGTGCGTTGACAACCAAGCACTGCCCTTTTGTAAGAAACCAAAAATAATTTCAAGTGGTAAGAAAATCGCCACACACATCAGGTTGAAGAAGTCATGTACGGTGGCCGCAGCAAATGCACGACGGAACTCAGATTTCTTACGAACGTGACCAAGACTCACCAAGGTATTGGTAATGGTGGTACCAATATTGGCACCCATCACCATAGGAATGGCGATTTCAATAGGCAAACCACCTGCCACAAGACCTACGATAACCGAGGTTACTGTACTGGAGCTTTGAACAAGTGCGGTGGCAAGGATACCAATGAGGAGAGCGAGGAAGGGATTTGTAGCAAAGGCGAATAATTCTCTAGCGCCGTCTGAGCCGCCGGAGGCCCATTTAAAGCCCGACCCAACGAGGCCAACTGAGAGCAAGATGGCGTAAATACCGGCTAGTAGAATTAACCAGCTTAAAATACGCTTTTGGGTACTATTAGTAAGTTGTTGTTCAGCAGATTCAGTCATGCCAGAACCCTATCTAAAAATTTGGCGCAAGTTTAACACCGCTTTTTGATTAGTACAGTTATAAACCTAGCTGAACTGCATTTTTGGCAAAAAAAAAGCGCCAAAAAGGCGCTAAAATAAAAATAAGGAGTCACACAATGATCAGCTCTTAGACAAAACTGATGGTAGTAATATAACCCCGCCAGCCTGTCAATACCGTTTGCTTTGTGTGGTGTTTTGTAAACTTATGTAACAAAAATTGGAATTTTTAGGGGTTTGGTCGATATTTTAACCATGACACGCCCTTTCATCGCCTTTTTGACACTTCTGCTCCCCACGTTTAGCAATCCTTGTGTTGCTGAGTTCATGGGGGCGTACCATGGCATTCACCAGCTGGAGCAGCAATACACCCAAGACACGGCCACCTCACAGGAGGAGGCGAACGGCATTACACTGAACGCTCAATCTTATCGCCACCAACCGACCGGCTGGCTCGCCAGAGGCCCAAGCATTCGGATTCAGCAAAGTCCAAACCACCTAGACATCGATACTCATATCCCGATCTATCAATTCCACCTTCATCAAGGACTGTGGTTTCAATTTGAATGGCAAGAAA
>JBNMQC010000057.1:0-12834 GCA_051277445.1 Bermanella sp.
GGTGACGCGTGCAGTTACAAGTGGCCGCATTCAGTATCCGAACCAATCTTGCTTATTTGGTGCATGAGGGCTTAGCCGCCCAGACCTTGTACCAGCTAGTGGGTTTAAGCCGTGAGCAATTAGACGAAGCCGACCGCATGGTGGATGTATCTGTGTCCGAGACACTCTTAACCTATGGTGCAAAACAGCTGGGTTACGATGACTTAGGGTTTCGCATTGGCATGTGGGGAGACAGTGGCCGTTGGGGCTTACTTGGTCACTTGGTGGATTGCTGCCAATCCATCACTCAAGCATTAGAGCTGCAACACCGCTATCAGTCATTAGTGGGTAACGTCTCACGATTAGAATTTGTGAAAGGCGATAGCCTCTGCACCCTTAAATGGATTCCGCATTATCAATGCAGTTATCACTTAAACGAAGAAGTGGTCACAAGCTGGGTGGCGTTTGCGAAAAAAGTCATCGGCTTGAAACTCTCTCCCCATGAAATTCATTTCACTCATGAACAACATGGTGAACAGCAAGAATATGAAGACTTTTTCGGTTGTCCCGTGACATTTAATAGTCAGTACAATGGTATTGTGTTTGACCAAGCCATTTTAAGCTTGCCATTAATGGGTTACAGCCCAGATTTATTAAAAGTATTAACGGGCTATGCGGACTTATTGGTAAGCAAAAAGCATAAAAACGCGGCGAGCGAGGTCATCACGCAATATATTATTGAAAGCCTTGCGACGAAAGTACCAAGCCTTGAAGATGTGGCGGCGTTTTTAGGGGTGAGCTCGCGCAGTTTGCAGCGCAAATTTAAACTTCAAGGGACCAACTTTAAATCCATTGTGGATGATGTGCGCAAAGAATATGCGTTTAGCTACTTGCTGCAAACCAATTATAAAATGAGTTACATCGCTGAGGTTTTGGGCTTTTCGGAGCAAAGTGTGTTTCAGCGGGCATTTAAACGTTGGACGGGCGTGACACCTGGGGAATACCGTGATCGCCACGGCATTCCAAAGGATGAATAAGCGGAAACGCTAGATTGCGCTTATAAGCCGTTTTTAAAACGGTGTTCTTTGAATATGTCGCTCTGGCGAACCTGTGACAGTGCCTTGGTGTATTCCATTAAAAACTGTAAGCCTTCATCAATGCGTTGTGCGATAAAATCCGTAGGCGCAATGAACTCACCCTTCTCATTTATGGTGTCGTTCACATGATCCACAATCGTGCTGACTGGAATATAGTTAATAAAGCTATTTTTATAGCTGCTCATGCGTAGCTCACTAATGGGGTAGCGTCCACCTGTACCGGCACTTACGCTTACAATGTATACCGGTTTATGGGCAAAGCAGGGGTTGAAGTAGAAAAAGATATTCTTAAATGCAGGCGGAACCATGCCATGCCATTCTGGCACCACGAATACAAAGCCATCTGCTTGCTCTAGCTGGTCTTGAATGTGGGCATCCGGCGTTGCGCCTTCTTGCCAAAGGGGCAGGTTAGCCTGATGTAAATCCAGCATACTGCTTGTGTCAGAGGTGCTGAGGGTTTGTAAGTGGGTTTGAACATACTTAGCCACATGTTTAGAGGCAGCGTGTTCTCGAGTACTGGCGCTTATAATACAAATATTCATCTTGTCTCCTCGAAAATAATCAGTATGGCATAGACAGGTTACCTGTCACTGGTATCATCCGCCACTCATTGACCGTTTCTTCAATTTTATTGGCGTCACATTATGTTTAAAAAATTATGTTTATTGATGTTGCTTAGCTGCGCGCAAGCGTTTGCCTTGCCAAGTTTTCAAGACATTGAGCAAAGCGGGCAGTTATCCAGCTTAGCCTATGGGGGAGATGATATTAAGTCGCCGCTCATGGACATGGGCCATGTTTTAATTCATCAAACAGTACTAGAAGGGGTTGAGGTCAGTTACTTTTTGACGGTCCATGAAGGCGTACAATTCATAACGGTGCGTGGCACGGCTAATTTACAAAATGCCATGGTGGATTTAGACATTAACCTCAAGCAAGACGAGACGCTGGGCATTTTTGTGCACCAGGGTTTTGCGAATGCGGCACTGGGTATTATGAAAAATGTCACAGAGTTCTTAGATCAATCCAAGCCGGTGAGAACAACTGGCCATAGTTTAGGAGGTGCGGCGGCAGTGATGTTGGCCATGTACTTAGATAAACAAGGCTATGACTTAGGGCAGGTTATTACGTTTGGCCAACCTAAGGTCACCAATGTCGGTGGGGCGGATGTGTTCTCGCATTTACCGTTACTGCGGGTGGTCACAGAAAAAGACATCGTGCCTTTGGTGCCACCATTGAGCCCGCTGCAAATAAAAAACCTAGATATTTACTGGCACATGGGTGAAGAGATGATTTTGCTGCAAGGGCAAGATTACGCTCTAACTCAAGGGTTAAAAAGCATGCTCAGGGCGACTAAATTCACCTCGGCCTTGCCCAGTGAAACAAATTTACAAGCCCATAAGATGCAAACCTATTTGGATTTAATAAGCCTTAAAATCGAAGAGGCCACGCAAGTGCCCTACAAGACAGAGCTGAATCTGTTTGGCGTGAGCTTTGATTAAAGCTTGGCTTTAGTGGGTCGTACTCACTAACGTTTTGAACATTTTATCAATGAGCTGCTTGGCTAGCTCAGGCTGATTTCGGCCATTAAAATAATTCCTAAGGCCAGTGAATTGAATCACAAATTGCTGGCCTGCGTTGGCCTCATCAAACGCTTCCGGTACAAATCCCGCGTGCTTTGCGTGAGCAAATATGTGCGTCACCTTGTTTTCAAACTCATCAAGCAGTGTTTGGCTGAACTCAAATAAGGCTGGGTTTTGTCCGTTGAACTCGCCGCTGGATTTAAACAGCATACAAATTCCACTGGGGTTTTGGCTGGCGCCTTCAATGATGATGCACTCTACAAAGTGTTTCAGCCCTTCAATGGGGTTACTGGCGTTGCCAATACACTCATCCATCTTGTGTTCCATGCTTTTGGCATAGCTGAGCAGGGACTCTTTGAATAGCCCTTCTTTACTGCCGAATGTGGCATAAATGCTACCTGGGCGCATATTCACGGCATCTTGAATGTCGCGAATGGAAGTGCCTGCAAAGCCTTTCCCCCAAAATAAGTCACTGGCTTTTTGCAGAACATCGTCACGATTGAATTTACTGGTATTTGCCATGGAACAGACCTTTTTGAACAGTTGTTCAATAATATATTGAACGATCGCTCAAAATCAAATATTGTGTGCCAGTCACTGGGAACACCCAGTAAATGGATTGAAAGAGGTACGATATGTCTGATTTTACGTTACACACAAAAGAAACCGCACCAGAAGCGGCAAAACCCCTACTGGAAAAATCGGTTAAAGCATTTGGTATGCTGCCTAATTTACACGCCGTGATGGCTGAGTCTCCTCAACTATTGGACAGCTATCAACAAGCCCATGAGCTGTTTCAACAAACATCATTCAATGCCGAAGAGTTAACCGTTGTTTGGCAGGCCATTAACATCGAGCACGACTGTCACTACTGTGTACCGGCCCATACCGGTATCGCCCATTCGATGAAAGTGGATCAAGGCATTATCGATGCGCTGCGAAATAAGACACCACTGGCGGATGAAAAACTGGAAGTGCTACGTGACACAACCTTGGCAATGGTTCGCCAGCGCGGCGTGTTGTCTGAAGACGATGTGAAAAAATTCTATGCGGCAGGTTATGGCAAAAAGCAGTTGCTTGAGATTGTTTTAGGTTTGTCACAAAAAGTGATGAGTAACTTTACCAATCACTTAGCCAATACGCCGGTCGATGCACCATTTAAGCAATTTGTGTAAATTTTTATCTGCTAAAAGCTGCCATGAATTTGGCTGGGCACGGTGACATTTTGTAAAAGGGAAACCTTCACAAAATCAAAAGCTTAGTATATAGTCCACACCACTTACCAGCCTTGGTAAGTGGTGTCGGGGCATGGCGCAGCCTGGTAGCGCACCAGCATGGGGTGCTGGGGGTCGTAGGTTCAAATCCTACTGTCCCGACCAATTTTCTTCTGTTTTACTTCCTTGTTTAAAATAACTCCACTGCAGTGGCGGCAAAGTTTCCGCTGCGATGATTCTTTTCTGCTAGCACCATGTCATGAAGTTCATTAAGCGCTTGGTCATCGAGTTTTGCG
The DNA here is from genome assembly GCA_051277445.1 of Bermanella sp. Classification (GTDB taxonomy): domain Bacteria; phylum Pseudomonadota; class Gammaproteobacteria; order Pseudomonadales; family Oceanobacteraceae; genus Bermanella. The sequence goes on from JBNMQC010000057.1 coordinate 4,167, forward strand.
ATGTCCAGTCCTTCAAAGATACGTCGAGTGTTCTTTTCTAATTCAAAGCAGGCAATGTGTGCAGCGCCTAGTCCTAATACCGTAATGCCTTCGTTACCAAATACGCTTTTGGCGCACAGTTCGCATCTCATTTTGAAACCTTAATGTTTGTTTAATGATCTACTTACGGTTGGGTGAGGGTCTTGGTTGTTAAGTTAGGTTACGATTGAAAGGTGTTTTGTATCTTAAGGCTTTTTAGTTAATCACTCAGGCAACTTAGTTTAGTTGAGCTTAGAAACCGATGCAGAAAAATGGGTTGGGCCAATACTTTTACTAATAAAAATTGTTAACTGGTCACTTAATTCACCGCTTTCATGAATGTAGCTTGCCACTAAGGTATTGACTTTTTTAGCCAAACAAAAGGACGGCTGCGCATCAAGCCACTCGTGCTTGAGCCGTTTAATCTTGGGTTTAAAGTAGGTCTTTTCGTGTTGATTACCAAAGCAAACCAGAGCCGAAAGAGCGGCTTCCGCTTGGCATTGGTTGTTAACCAGAGAGAAAAAAGGATGTTGTTCAGGTGATGTCATAGTATGCACATTTGTACTAGATTGAGTGCATTGTTACTCATATCACAATCATTCTCAGTTGTATTTGTGTAATGCTGTGTAAAAAAGGGCGTGGCGGCCAGCCTAAAAACCTATACAAGGCTTAGGGGCCGCCAGTGTCGACTTACTTGGCTTGCAAGTAGGCGCCACACTCGATGTGATGGGTATAAGGGAACTGGTCGAACATGGCAAAGCGTTTCACCTCGTGGGTGGCGCTGAGCTGGCGAAGATTAAGCTCTAAGGTGTCTGGGTTACAGCTGATGTAGATGATATTCGGATAACGGCTGATCATCTCGCAGCTGGCTTCATCTAGGCCGGCTCTTGGTGGGTCCACCAGTACCGTTTGGAAATCGGCGTCTTCTAAACCTAACCCGGTTAAGCGTTTGCGCTGATGGGTGCCGTTCATGTGTTCGGTGAACTCTTCAGCGCTGACTCGAGCAAACGTGACGTTTTCAATGCCGTTGGCGTCTTTGGCAAAGTTGGCAGCATGGATCGAAGTCTTGCTAATCTCGGTGGCAAACACGCTGCGGTACTGATCGGCTAAGGCCAAAGAGAAATTGCCATTACCGCAATACAGTTCTAATAAGTCGGCGTCACCGGCCGTGGCGCAGCTGCGCGCCCAGCTCAGCATTTTTTCATTCACCCGCGCGTTAGGTTGAGTAAAACTGGCTTCAATTTGCTGATACTGCAGAGCCTTACCATCCACGTTCAGGGTTTCTAATACGTATTCTTGGTCAAGCAGTAAGCGCATTTTACGGGCGCGGCCAATTAAATGAATGCCCAATTCTTCCTTAACTGCCGTGGCGGCTGCGATCCACTCGTCATTAAGTTGCTTGTGGTAAATCACGGTGACCAGCATTTCACCCGATAGGGTATTTAAGTACTCCACCTGAAACAGTTTTTGCTTAAGAATGGGCTGGCTATTGATGGCGGCAATCAGCTTAGGCATCAGCTCACAAATGGCGAGACTGGCGATTGGAAATTCGGTGATCTTGATCGGGTCTGTTTTAGTGCCTGGTTCAAACATGGCGTGGAAGCACTCATCGCCTTCATGCCAAATACGGAATTCAGCTCTTTGGCGAAAGTGAAGGGGCTCACTTGGGTAAACGTCGATGTCACCAATATTGAACTGGGCAAATTGGTCTTCGATACGTTCTTGTTTCTCGGCCAATAAGCTCGAATACTGCTCTGGTGCCACTTGATGCATGCAACCACTACCTTGGATATCAAATAAGGGGCGCATTATAGGGTAAAGGGCGTTACTCACCAATGGGGTGTTTAGGCGTGTTGAGGGTTTTTGGCGGATAAGTCTGTCTTCAAACGAGTGTTTGAATCTGTCGTCAGTAGAGTGTTTAATCTAAACTGGCCAAAGTGGTATTAATAAAGGACAAGCCAATGCACGCTGTCACCCAGCAATTAATTGATTTACTGAGTGTGAAATTTCTTCATGAAGGCCCTGGTACTTTTTTGTATCGCGGTGAATGTGAGGATTTAGGGTTTCGTAATTTATTTGGTGGGCAGATTCTTGGTCAGTCACTTAATGCGGCCATTCAGGCAGCCCCTGAGGGGTTTTTGCCCCATTCCATGCATGCGTATTTTTTGTTGCCAGGGCATGTGAATGGCCATGTAGACTACAAGGTTGAGGTTCTGCGCAAAGGTCGCAGTTTTGCGGCATTGCGAGTGGATGCGATTCAAGACGGCAAAATCATTTTGACGCAAAACACCAGCTTCCAACTGCCCGAAGCGGGTTTTGAGCATCAAATGCCCATGCCCAATGTGCAAGGGCCTGATGGACTCATGTCCCAGTTGGAAATTACCCGTAAATTTGCCGAAATGATTCCAGAGACAGTCCGAGATAAATACACCTCAGACAAACCTGTGGAAAGCCGTCCTATTAACCCCATTAATATCTTCTCGCCAGATAAGCGTGACCCGCAAAAAGATGTGTGGTTTAAGCCAATTAACGATTGGACCACCCAAGACTTAGCGCTGCATTATTCACTTTTGGCCTATAGCTCAGACTTTCATTTGGTGGGTACGGCATTGCAGCCCCACGGTGTGTCATTTGCTTCAAAGGGTATGCAGGTGGCGAGTCTGGATCATGCGATCTGGTTCCATCATAAGCCTCGCGTGGATGACTGGATGCTCTATAGCATGCAAAGCCCGGCGGCTTCGGCTGGGCGCGGTTTAAACATGGGGCATATCTATCATAGAGATGGGCAACTCATGATGAGCGTGGCGCAAGAAGGCTTGATGCGCCAGAAAAGCTCGTAAGATCAAATAGTGGACCCAATTAAGCCCAGGCTTAGTTGGGTCGGTAATGGCTTGTTACTGGGTTAGTTTTGTAAAAAGATATTCTTCTCTGCGCGTTTCTTTGCGCTCTCTTCTTCTTGTTTGTATTCATGATATTCCTGCACGTTTTTACGCTGCTCAAAAAAGCGCTCGGTGCTTGGGATGCTTTGATCGGTATTGAAATGGAATGTCAAACCCAGCCCGATCAAGACAAGGGCAATCACGATTAACTTAATCAGTGACTTGGTGTGATTGTTTAAAGCCGCATACTTCGCCTTAAAGCGGCTAGGCACCACGGGTGACTTCTTAGCCATGAGCATTCCTTGGCGGTCATTTACTATTAAGATTAGCAAAAATTTCCAAGAAAGCAGGGTTAAAGGAGGGGAGCGAGTTTTAATATCTAAGCATGGCAGGGCCAAAGGCCGGTTCAGGCATTCGCTGAATATTCGCACGCACTCAGATTGTTCTGACTTGGGCTTAAGCTTAGGCTGAAACAGCGGTGAGCAAAGGGATAGCAAGTCAGTCGCCGTAATAAAATACGGTGCTTTTACAATGGCATTTACCTGTTTCGCTCCCCTTGCTCATCTTGAGCACGATCAGCCGGTGTGTATTCACCGCGATATAACGCCATAAACGATGAGGGTCAGATATGGCCACTGTTCCTATTAAACATATATGTCCGTGAAGAGTTTTTCAATGCTGCTAAGCTTATAAAAGAGTAAGGTTGGATGGCGCGATTTGAAATATCTTTTTATTCTTTTGACCCTCATGTGGGTGGCCCCCTCTCACGGGATAGAGCAAAGCATACCAGGTCTTTCCGTCTCGAAGGTCTATTACTGGATTGAGCCTGAAAACCAGCCCCATTCCGTGTCTGAGGTACTGCAAGAAGCCGATTGGCAAGCGGTGGAGGGTGAGCTGAATTTTGGCTACTCCAATGCCACCTTGTGGGTGATGCAAAATATTCAGGCCTACCGTAAAGGTGACTGGGTGATGCAGGTGCCTTACCCATTACTCGATTACCTTGATATCTATTTATACAAAGGCGACGAACTTCATAGCAGCGTTCATAGTGGCGATGCTCGCCCATTCTCTGAGCGTTTGGTTAAAGTGCCTGACTTTGTCTTGGGTATGTCCAATACCGACCCAACCCATTTCCGTTTAGTTGCACGAGTTGAAACCCAAGGCACCATGATGTTCCCCGTTAAGTGGTGGTCTGAAATCGAATACGCCGAACACCTGGCCAAAGAGCAGATCATTTACGGTGCCTATTATGGTGTGCTTTTGGTCATGGCGTTTTATCACTTGTTTATTTATCTGGTGATCAAAGAGCGCGGCTATTTATTTTATGTACTGACCGTGTCGTCTTTCTTGCTGCTGCAATTATCGTTTGATGGCCGAGCCTTCGCTTGGTTTTGGCCCAATAGCCCTAGCATCAACCATTTCAGTTTCCCTTTTTCATATTGTTTGTACCAGCTGGCGGTCTTAACGTTTATGTCGACGTTTTTACGGCTATCAAGTAGCAGCCCAAGACTGTATAAATATTTTGTCAGCTTACGGCTCATTGTCTTAATGAATGTGGGATTGTTATTTGTTTTAGATTACAGCATCGCCACGCCAATTATTGTGCTCACGGGGATGATTACCATTATATCTGGCCTGGTTTCAGGTGGGTATTTATGGATGAAAGGCTATACAGCGGCACGTTATTTTACCTGTGCTTGGGTACTCTTTTTAGGTGGGTTATTGTTAGTGAATCTCAGAGGCTGGGGCATAGGCGAAACCACCTGGTTTATTAACTATGGGTATTTAATGGGTTCCATGCTTGAAGTATTGTTTTTGGCGTTTTCGTTGGCGGATCGCATTTCCACTGCCACCAAAGAGAGACGAGACACTGAAAAAGCCCTCATTAAAAGTAAAGATGAACACGTCAGCGCATTACAAAAATACCAAAACCTTTACGAAAACTCGCCCATAGGCAACTTTCAATCCGACCAAGAATATCAGCTCACCAGTGTTAACCGCGCGTGTGCGAATATTTTTGGTTTTCAGCATCGACACGATATGCTCGAGAAAGTGAAGGATATTCGTCCATATTTAAGCTCGAGCTTTAAAGACTTTCAATACATGGTCAGGCAAGCTCGCGATCACGGCAGCAGCAATGACAATGAGCTAATCATCAAGACCGAAACAGGCGAGGAGCGCTGGGTCAGTATTAATTTACGCTATTACCAAGCAACGCCAGAGCTGGGGTTTGAAGGCACCATCCAAGACATTACCGAGCGCAAAAATGCCGAGAAGCTTAGAACCGAGCTGGATCAAGAGCGTCTCACTATTATGGAGCAATTCTCCCTGGGGATTGCAAAAGAAATCAGTATGCCACTGGGCAGCAACGTGGCGACCACTGCATTTGTGCGCGACGGCTTAGATGATATTCTGCAGTTACAAAAAGGCAAAGGCGTAAAAACGGAAAACTATGAGCGCTTTATATCCTTAATCAGTCAATCAATGGATTTGGTCACCAAAAACCAAAAACGCATCACCGAGGTGGTGAAACGTTTTAGAGAAGTGTCATCTTGGCAGTTGGGTTTGAAAACAAGCCATGTGGCGGTTTTAGATTTAATTGAAAGTACCGTTGATGCTCAGCGCTGGCGCTTGGCGGGCTGGCGGGTGGATATTGATTGTGATCCGAGCTTAAAAATCTATACCTATAAAACGGCGCTGTCCTCCATTTTAATTCAATTAATTGATAATGCCTTGCTTCATAGTTTTGCCGACGACGGCCAGACCCCCATGATTAAAATACGGGTCACAGAAGAAAACAAAGACACTGTCATTATTAGCTTTAATGATAACGGGCAGGGCATTAAACCAGAGCTGGTTAAGAATCTATGTAAGCCCTTCTTTACCACCAAAAAAGGGCCAGATGGTCACATTGGTTTGGGCTTGTATATGATCTACAACCTTGTTTGCCAAGCATTAAAGGGGCGTTTGTTTTTTCCTGTCAAAGGTCAAGGGTTCAGTATTCAAATGGTGATTCCTCAGCATCTTGAAAAAATGTGAGGTTTGGCCAAATTGACAATTGACCTAGCTAACTTGGCACTGCACTCTTTCATAAAAATAATAATCACATGAAAGGCGTGGCATGTTACGTATTTTTATTCTCTTATTTTTATCTGTTTTGTTGTCAGCGTGTGAGCAAGGGCCATCGCCTGAAGAAATGGTGGCCATCTCTCAAACTTTGGCACCAGATGACCCTCAATTGAATGAAATTTATCAGCGCAGTTGTAAGAACTGCCACACCTTAGCCAGCACCGGCGCACCGCTTACGGGAGATATATCGGCTTGGCAAACCCGACTAGACAAGGGTAAGAATACGCTGCTGGAAAATGTGATAAATGGTTTTGGTGGCATGCCACCGTTTGGCTTATGCATGGAATGCAACGCCGACCAATTGACCGCATTAATCGATTTTATGGCTCAACAACCTAATTAATAATAAAAATACTATGCAATCACGTCGCACATTTTTACAACAACTTATGGGGGCGGCTGCCGTTCTGGCCATGCCAACTCATCTTTTAGCCGCAAAATCCAACGCACTGCCTTGGCGAAACTGGTCTGGCTCGCAGGTGTGTTATCCCAATACACGAAGTGCCCCTGCGAATCTAGCGCAATTACAGACGTTATTAAAAGAAAGCCAAGGGGTGATTCGCCCAGTGGGCTCAGGCCATTCGTTCATGCCGCTGGTGCCAACAGATGACACTATTGTCTCTTTAAGCCGTCTGTCTGGATTAATCAGTGTGGATGCTGACAAACAGCAAGCACGAGTCTGGGCAGGTACACGCTTAGGTGAAATTGGTGAGCCGCTCGCACAAAACCGGCAAGCACTGCTGAATATGCCTGATATTGATGAACAAAGCCTAGCAGGGGCCATTGCCACCGCCACACATGGTACGGGTTCACACATCACCTGCATGTCGGATTACGTTGAAGCGATGCAGCTGGTGTTAGCCAACGGTGACACACTGGAATGCAGCCGCACGCAAAACAGCGATATTTTTAATGCTGCCCGAGTAAATCTTGGTGCGCTGGGGGTGGTGTCGCAAGTCACGCTTCAAAATCAAGCGCCTTATAAGTTAAAGCGTGAAACCACTTGGCTGCCCATTGAAGAGATTCTCGACAATGCCCATGACCTAGCGGATAACAATCGCAATTTTGAATTTTACTTTATTCCGTTTACTGGCATGGGCTTTATTGATGTACAAAACATCACAGATGAACCCATCACTGAAATGGAAAAGTTAGATCAAAATGATGGCGCGGAAGATTTAAAAACCGCACGAGATTTATTAAGTTGGAGCCCAAAACTGCGCGAGTTGGTATTGGGCACCTACATGAAAACCTTGCCTAAAGAAGTGAACGTAGCCAATAGCTGGCAAAACTATGCCAGTGAGCGTAACGTGCGTTTTAACGAGATGGAATATCACTTACCGCGCGAAAACATGCTAAGTGCGTTTAAAGAAATACGACACATAGTGGAGACGCAATTCCCTGAGGTTTTCTTTCCATTTGAAGTGCGCTTTATTAAACAAGACGATATTTGGCTGAGCCCCTTTAATGGCCGTGAAACCTGCTCGATCGCCGTGCACCGTTATCATCAAGAAGATTACACCGCCATGTTTGCCGCCATTGAACCGGTCATGCAAAAGTACCAGGGTCGTCCTCACTGGGGAAAAATCAACACCATGACGGCCAATCAACTGGCTGGACATTATGATCGTTGGTCTGATTTTAAAGCGATACGCCAACAGCTAGACCCAAAAGGGCAGTTTTTAAACCCGTACCTATCGTCATTGTTTCGTTCATAGTGATCAAAATAAAAATAATAAAAGGTGACGTATGAGTCAGCATTCAAACAAAGGCCTGTCTAGGCGCAACCTGATTAAAGGCGGTATTGGTTTAGCCGCAGTGGGCGGTCTTGCTTGGGCAAGGCCTGCCGACCAAGGTGAAGCGAACCACAGTGCGTACTTTCAAAGTATGAGTCAGTCATTGCATAACCATAACGTGGCAACACCATCGCTTGTGGTCGATAAAACCATCATGGGCAACAACATTCAGACCTTGGTTCGACACCTAAAAAGCCGTTTTGACTATCGTATTGTGGCCAAGTCTTTGCCGTCCATTGAGATGTTGAAATGGACAATGGCCCAAGCCGACACACAAAAACTCATGGTGTTTCATCAACCGTTTTTAAGTCTAGTGGCGAATGAAATCCCGCAAGCGGATGTGCTCATGGGTAAGCCCATGCCCATCGCCGCCGTGGAAACCTTTTATAACGACTTAGTAGAAAAGAAGACACCGTTTGATTCGCAAACTCAATTGCAGTGGCTGCTGGACTCGCAACATCGACTGCTGCAATACGCTCAGCTGGCAAAGGGAATCAAACAACACCTTAATATTAATATTGAACTGGATATCGGCTTACACCGCGGTGGGGTGAATAACGATAGCGAGTTGATCGCGATGCTCGATATCATCGAGCAAAATGAATATCTGGCATTTTCGGGTTTTATGGGGTATGAGCCTCATATTGGAAAAGTTCCCGGCGACCCAATAAGCCATCGTGATCAAGCCATGAACATCTATCGCAACTACGTGGCACTGGCTGAAAAACACTTAGGGCGCAGCGTACAGGACTTAACGTTAAACGCAGCAGGTAGCCCAACCTACCAGTATTATAACGAAGGAGAAGCAAGTGCTTGGCCCATGAATGAACTCAGTTCAGGGTCGTG
>JBNMQC010000058.1:0-12767 GCA_051277445.1 Bermanella sp.
CCATCATCTGTAATGGACAACAAAATGTGATCCCCTTCTTGCTCTGCAGATAACACCACGGTGCCGTTTCGAGATTTGCCTGATGCTTCACGCTCTTCTGGTTGTTCAATACCGTGGTCAACCGCGTTTCGAACCAAGTGAACCAATGGATCAGCTAATGCCTCTACTAGGTTTTTATCTAAATCCGTTTCTTCACCTTTTAGTTCTAGCGTGACTTCTTTTTTCAAATTACGCGCTAAGTCACGAACCACTCGAGGAAAACGCCCAAATACTTTTTTAATGGGCTGCATCCGAGTTTTCATAACGGAGGTCTGCAAGTCGCCGGTTACCACATCTAAATTGGCAACGGCTTTCGCCATGGATTCATCTGTACTCTTTAAGCCTAAGCGCACAAGGCGATTACGCACGAGCACCAGCTCACCCACCATATTCATAATGTCATCAAGGCGTTTGGTATCCACACGCACGGTGGTTTCAGCCGCCGCAGGTGCTTCTGGTTTTTTAGCTGCTGCTGCAGCGGGCGCGGGCGCGGGCGCGGGCGATTTTGCTGCCGGTGGCGGCGGAGCCTTTGCAGGTTCCGGTGCTTTCACAGGCTCGGCTGGCTTTTCTGCTTGAACAGGTTTCTCCGGTTCAGACGCTTTTGCCGTACCACCATCTGCAATGGTTGGTCCTTTACCCTTACCATGCAGTTTGTCTAAAAGCTCTTCAAATTCAGATTCAGAAATGGTCGCATCACCGTCTTCTGAAGCTGCGGCCGGTGCAGGGGTCGCATCAGCAGCCGCTGACTCATTTTCTTTTGCCGTAGGACCTTTGCCTGAGCCATGAAGTTGATCTAATAATGCTTCAAATTCATCGGGTGTGATTTCATCATCCGAACCCGCTGCAACAGCGGGTGCTTCGAATAAGTCATCATCGGCGGCTGGAGCTTCTGGTTTTTTAGGGACGCCGCCTGGCTCTTCAAGGGAGTCAAGCAGGTTTTCAAATTCCTCATCTGTGATGTCGCCATCATCCCCTGCGGGCGCAGCCGCTGTTTCTTGGGGGGCTTCGCTTGGTGGTGCTTCTGCAACCGGCTCGCTTGCAGGTGCGGCTTCATCAGCGGATTCAGGTTTTGAGAAACGCGATAGCGCCGCAATCAATTCCGGCGATGCGGATTCAGGCATTTCACCACCGCGCACGCTTTCGAACATTTCGTTTACGGCGTCAAGTGCTTGTAATACCACGTCCATTAAGTCTGATGTGACGGTGCGTTGTCCATTACGTAAGATATCGAACACGTTTTCCGCAACATGACAGCACTCAACCAAAGGATTGAGTTGTAAGAAACCTGCCCCGCCTTTTACCGTATGAAAACCACGGAAAATAGAGTTGAGTAGATCATGGTCATCAGGTCGATTCTCTAAATCAACTAACTGTTCAGAAAGCAGTTCTAAAATTTCGCCTGCTTCTACAAGGAAGTCCTGGAGGATCTCTTCATCAGCGTCCAAACTCATCCTTTTACTCCTTTAGAAACCAAGACTGGACAGTAAATCATCCACATCATCTTGGTTTGATGCCACGTCTTCGTTATCTTCAGCGTTTAACTGAGGTCCAACCCCTTTATTGGGATCATCTTCTATTTCTGTTTCTGCTTTGTCCGGTTCTTTATGTTGTATGCCGGTCATTTGATCCACATGACCTGCCATCGCGACTAAATTAACCAGTCTTGATTCAACATCGGTAATCATGGTTGTAATGCGTTGAATCACCTGCCCAGTTAAGTCTTGAAAGTCTTGGGCCAGTAATATGTCGCTCAAATTACCATTTAACTTTCGTGTATTCGTATTAGTATTCTCTAAAAAGGTACTGATGCGTTTGGTTAAATCACGGAATTCATCGGCACTCATTTCTTTATTTAAAAAACGATTCCATTCTTGGTTGATCTCAGATGCCTCATTAGAGATCGCTTCAGAAAGTGGCATGCTTTCATCCACTTTATCCATGGTTTTGTTGGCCGCCTTCGCGGTCATTTCAACCACATAAGATAAACCTTCATGAGCCTCATCAATATCAGATCCCGCACCACTGATATTCCCATTTAGCTTAAAATTCTTGATCGACTCATGTAAAGCTCGCGTAAGTTGCCCAATCTCTTGATAGAGGTTTTCATCTCTTACTTTCTGTAAATCCTGAATTAAACCAACAGCACCTGCTAGATCATTTTTTTCAAGCCGACCCATTAACTCGCTGGCTTTTTCAGAAAACAGCTTTGCAAACTCATTGGATGAGCTTTTAATTTCTGCTTCTGCCATGACAATTCCCTAGTCAGCCATCAACACGCTCAAAGATTTTTTCGATCTTTTCTTTGAGCACAGCCGCCGTGAACGGTTTAATTACATAGCCATTTACACCAGCTTGAGCCGCCGCCACAATTTGGTCACGTTTTGCTTCAGCCGTTACCATTAATACCGGTAACGTCTTTAAGCGCTCATCTTCTCGTACATGCTTTAACAGCTCGATACCTGTCATCCCTGGCATGTTCCAATCAGTGACGAGAAAATCAAAGTCACCACTTTGCAACATGGGTAAGGCGGTATTACCGTCATCTGCTTCTTGGGTATTGGTAAAGCCCAAATCCCTCAGCAAATTTTTGATGATACGTCTCATGGTGGAGAAATCGTCCACGACGAGTATTTTCATATTTTTATCCAAAGCTACCTCCCAGCGCCCTGGCCAAGACTCTATTACCTATTTTTAGTCTAGCCAGTGTTATCAAGTTATCCAGCAGGTTGATGTTAAATATAAGACTAGGCGAGAATCGCCTACTCTCGTATCCCAGGTATTAGGCTTGCTGCTCGACCCATTCAGATAAGCGGGCCCTCAAACGTAGGGCTGCTTGACTGTGAATCTGACTCACTCGAGACTCACTGACATCCAGCACCGCACCAATTTCTTTAAGGTTTAACTCTTCATCATAATAAAGGGCCAGCACCAGCTGCTCGCGTTCAGGCAGCTTCGCGATGGCTTTTGCCAAGTGCTGTTGAAAATGTTGAGACTGCAAGCCTTCTAGTGGACCCGAGTCATCACGACTAATGAGGTCGCCTTCGCGCTCGCCAGGTTGACTAAGCAGGTCTTCAAAACTGAATAAGCGGGAACCGAGCCCATCTTGTAGATGTTGATGGTACTCATCCAACGTCATTTCGAGTGCTTCGGCTACTTCATGATCCTGTGCATCTCGGCCGGTTTGAGATTCCACGTACCGTATGGCTTCTGATATCTTGCGGCTATTGCGATGTACTGAGCGTGGCGCCCAATCACCTTTACGAATTTCGTCTAACATGGCACCGCGTATGCGAATGCCCGCATAGGTTTCAAAGCTAGCACCTTTGCTAGGCTCGTACTTGCGTGCGGCTTCAATCAAGCCAATCATGCCTGACTGAATTAGGTCATCCAACTGTACCGATGGTGGAAGTCGACCTTTTAAGTGATGGCCAATGCGCTTCACTAATGTCGCGTACTCTTCAACCAGCTGATTGTAGTTTGGATTTTGCTCACCTGTATACATGGCGAAACCACTTGCTACGGCCATAATTCATCCACGAGCTGTTGATACTAAATTCTCCACAAAGAACTCTAAATTGCCCCGTGCACTGGTGGGCAATGGCCAAGAATCGACCTTTTTCGCTAGCGACTTATAGGCCAGTGAGGCCTTCGCTCTTGGATACGCTTCAACAACCGCTCGCTGTCGTTGCACCGAGCGCTTAACACTTTCATCAAATGGAATACAACCAACATACATCAACGCCACATCTAAAAAGCGGTCTGTGACCTTGGTGAGTTTGGCAAATAAGTTGTGACCGTCTTGACTGGTTTTCACCATATTGGCCAATACGCGAAAACGGAATAAACCATGATCACGGTTAAGTAATTTAATTAAGGCATAAGCATCAGTGATGCTTGTGGGTTCGTCTGTGACCACGATAACCGCCTCTTGAGCCGCTTTCACAAAGCTCACGACACCATCACCAATGCCGGCTGCGGTATCAATAATTAAGACGTCTAACTGGTCTGCAATGGAACTAAACGCACGAATGAGCCCTGCATGCTCTCTAGGGTCAAGCTGAGCCATTTCTTGTGTACCTGAAGCAGAAGGAATAATGCGAATGCCCGCAGGGCCATTAACCATGACATCGCGAAGGCTAATTTCACCGCTCAGCACATTGCTGATGTTATTTTTGGCGGTCAGACCCAGTAATACATCGATGTTGGCTAAGCCTAAATCCGCATCCAATAGCACCACGCGGCGACCCATCTCAGCCAATGCAATGCTGAGATTCACCGAGACATTACTTTTACCTACGCCACCTTTACCACCGGTTACGGCGATTACTTGAACTGGATGCATCAAACACTCCCCTTAATTAAGAGCTTAGTGCAATTAGAGCAAATAGCCGCAATTTGAATGGTTATAAACCGACATTTTTCCATCAATTCAGTCTCCTGTTTTGTCCGAGCAGACACCTTGCCGACGCCACTACCACGCACCTGCGGCCATGTTTTGCTGTACCGACATCTGCTGTTCTTGCTGAGCCATGCGTACCGCGTGTTTAACCAAGGCTTTCGCATTGGCAGGATCAAAATCATCTGGAATGCGTTGGCCATCCGTGCTGTAAGCAAGGTCCAACTTACACTCCAATAGAACGGTAATGGCATCACCTAAACTACTCGCCTCGTCTACCTTGGTCAGCACACAGCCACTTAGCTTGGCGGCTTTATAGTTGTGATAGACCTTCCTGAGCACTCTTGAATTACTGGTAGCCGGTAGGGCGAGTAAGGTATTAACTGGGGTTTTTAATTGTGCCAATTGGTCAAGCTGATACTTCAGCATAGGGTGTTCAGGGGTCAGGCCCGCTGTATCAATTAACACAAGATCACAGCCTTCCAGTTGTTTAATGCATTCACTTAAAGGGTGATCTTGATCGGCCACCTGTACAGGAACACCTAGAATTTGCCCTAAGGTGCGCAATTGGTCATGGGCGGCTAGGCGGTAGTTGTCCATGGTAATCAACCCCACCTTTGCGCCATCGTGCTCCAGGGTATAACGCACAGCCATCTTCGCGATGGTGGTGGTTTTTCCGGCTCCCGTTGGGCCCACCAGCGCAAATACGCCGCCACGCTTTAAGCGATCACTCGGGCTAATATTAATATGCTGGGCTAAGTCATGAAGGCTGGCTTGCCAAGCTTGTTTTTCATCCGCATGGCTTTGTATGTTGTGCAACAAACGATGAATTAGCCAATCATCAAATCCCATTTGCTCCAAGCGTTGCCAAAGTTTGGCTTGTAGCGCATTGGCTGGGCTAAATTTCTTCCAAATGAAATTTTGGCGCTGCTGAACCGGCTCGGAGCCATTACCAACCAGTAAATCTTTTAAATCATTCAGCTCATTCCGCACGTCGTTTAAAATTTGCTGATTGTGCTGTGCATGTTTCGCTTCTCGTCTGTCGATGTTTGTGGGTGCAGGCGCAGCATGTTCCGGCGGTTGATAGGCGTAGCTAGGATCTTGGCGTTGCTGCTTAATTTGTTGTAGTGACTCCTGCAGGCCAGCTTTACTTTGAACATTCATTGCGGACTTAGAAGGTGCCTGTAAAGGCTGCTCTTGTGCACGCTGGCGCTTTAAATCTTCCAGCTGGTCTTGTAACTTAAGCTGCTCTTCTACATCGTGACGCTCGTTTGCATTGAGAAAAGGCCAAGGATTTTGTTCTGATGTTTTAGCCGGTTTCTTGGCTGGCACATGATCATCATTGTCTTCAAAATCATCGGTGTGATGCACAGGTGCCGCTTTTTTCGCACTGATCGGTTCGTAGTTTTGGGCCACAATAATTTCAACCCCACCCGTGACTCGATGGTTGGATAAAATAACGGCGTCAGGCCCCATTTCATCACGAACGGTTTTTAACGCTTTTTGCATACTGCTGGCGGTAAAACGGCGTACCTTCATAATAATTTTCTCATTTAACCAAGCTGAGCTTAGGTTTTAATCCTTTAATGACGTTTTATTTTTCAAACTCTTTAAAGCTCTTATTACGCGCCAATGGTGGCGGCAATGGTAATTTGTTTGTTATCCGGCACTTCTTGATAAGACACCACATGCAAGGTGTCGGTCACTGTGCGAACAAAATTTGCTAACACAGGACGCAACATGCCACTGACCAATAACACAGCTGGGTTACCCGCCATTTCTTGATTGCGAGCCGCCTCTAGTAATGAGCTTTGTAATTTTTCAGCCATACTGGGCTCCAATATCATGTTATCCGCGCCACCATTTTGCTGTTTGCTTTGCTGTACTGTTTTCAGCAATAACTGTTCCAATGATGGTTCGAGGGTAATCACCGATAAATCATCGGCATTTCCATAGATACTCTGGATAATTAAACGTTTAAGCACCTTGCGTACTTGCACGGTTAATGCGGCAGTATCTTGACTCTCAATTTTTGTATTGGCCAAGGCTTCAGCAATGGAGCGCATATCACGTACTGGCACACCTTCGGTTAATAAGTTTTGCAGCACGGCTAACAGTTGGCTGAGGTTTAATGTATTAGGTACGAGCTCTTCGGCTAATTTAGGTGAGATTTTGGCAAGGCGGTCGAGCATCTGCTGGACTTCTTCATGGCCAATTAATTCATGGGCATGTTTTTGTAATAACTGATTGAGGTGCGTTGCCACCACTGTGCTGGAATCCACCACGGTATAGCCAAGCGTTTGTGCTTGGTCTTTTTTGTATTCATCAATCCACACCGCTTCTAATCCGAAGGCTGGATCTTTCGTCACGGTTCCATCGAGGGAGCCAAACACTTGACCGGGGTTTATGGCCATGTCTTTGTCAGGTTCAATGGTCGCTTCAGCAACAGCCACACCCATTAATAAAATTCGATAAGCGTTGGGCATCAAATCAAGGTTATCGCGAATGTGCACACTGGGAATGAGAAAGCCTAAGTCCTGTGACAACTTGCGACGAATCCCTTTAATGCGGCTGAGCAGTTGGCCGCCTTGATTTTTATCGACCAAAGGAATCAAACGATAGCCCACTTCAAGGCCGATAATATCCACCGCCTCAACGTCATCCCAATCCACTTCTTTACTGTCGTTGCCAGGCAATGCCTTCATGGGCTGTGAACCCACACCCGGTGCTTGTGATGAGGATGGCGAAGAGCCAGAGGCGGCTTTTTGTGCCGCTTGGCGGGCACTGCCTGTGCCAATTCCTTCATCGACCACATCCACTTGTTGGTCCCTTTTGTAAATGTAATACGCAATGATCGCGGAGATGGCACCTAATCCTAAAAAGGCTAAATGGGGCATGCCTGGGATCAGACCCATCAAGATCAAAATACCCGATGCAACCGCCAAGGCACGTGACGAGCCAAACATTTGGTCAAATACCTGACCACCCATATCACGTTCGTCATTATTTCGCGTGACGATAATGGCCGTTGCCGTGGAGAGTAAAAGAGAAGGGATCTGTGCCACCAAGCCATCACCGATGGTTAACAAGGCATAGACTTCTGTCGCTCGAGCAAAATCAAGGTCGTGTTGCGCCATGCCAATGGCCAACCCACCAATGATATTAATTAGTAGAATGAGCATGCCCGCGATGGCATCCCCTTTTACAAATTTACTGGCACCATCCATGGAGCCATAAAAATCGGCTTCATTAGCCACATCACGTCGACGAATTTTAGCCGCGTCAGCGTCAATTAAGCCTGCGTTTAAATCTGCATCAATGGCCATTTGCTTGCCCGGCATGGCATCCAAGGTAAAGCGGGCACTGACTTCTGAAACACGCCCTGCACCCTTGGTCACCACCACAAAGTTAATGATCATTAAGATCAAGAACACCACTAAACCTACGGCGTAGTTACCTCCCACCAAGACTTCACCAAATGCTTCGATTACCTTACCCGCAGCGGCACCCCCTTCATGGCCTTCCAGCAGTACAACCCGAGTAGAGGCTACGTTAAGGGCCAACCTCAGTAAGGTTGCAATCAATAGGACACTGGGGAAAATGGCAAAATCCAATGGTCTACCAGCATAGATACTGACCATTAAAACAACGATGGACAAAGCAATATTGAATGTAAAAAAAACATCCAACAAAAAAGTAGGAACCGGCAAGGTCATCATGCCCAGCAGCACCATCAGCATGATAGGCACGCCCAAGTTACCCGCTAAGAATGAGCGTGTGTGTTGTAGCACCTGCTGAAAATTAATTTGTGGTAAGCTTGCGCGGTTAACAGCCATTTACATCCCAACTACGATTGAAAATTTTGACGCTAGTGGGGTCAGTGCAAGAATATGGCCAGAAAAATCACCATCTTGAATTCACTTAATCTTGTTTATCTATTGATTTAAGCTGGCCATAACAAAAGAGAATAAGTAGTCATGAGCGATCTCATCCAATACGCACAAATTAATGTGCCCTCCCCTCACTATGATTCAGAGCTCATCTTACGCAATAGGTTATTACGCGCCCCACTGGGCTTAACTCTCAGCACCGCTGACACAGAAGGTGAAGAACATCAAATACACATTGGCGCATTTAATGAAGAACAGTTAATTGGCTGTGTGGTGGTTGCAAGCGTTGATGATGACGCAAGATGTTTTCGTATTCGCCAAATGGCGGTACAGGACAACTATCAAGGTAAGGGAATTGGTCGTAATTTAATTCAACAAGCGGAAAAAATCATTCAACAACAGAACGGTTTACGCATTGTTTTAAATGCGCGCAGCAGCGCGGTGGGGTTTTATCAAGCGTTAAACTATTGTCAATCATCCGAAACATTCATCAGCAACACCATTAGCCATGTCATAATGGAAAAACAGCTCTGACACTTAAGCACGTAAATCTGGTGGCACAGGGAATACGGGTTGCTTAGGTTTAGGACCCAAACCTTTAAAGTGTTGATTGAGTTGATACACATATGCCAACACTTGAGCAATGGCCACATACAAGCCTTCAGGAATTTCTTTACCAATGCGTGTATAGGCATAAACTGAACGGGCCAAAGAAGGGGCTTCCACTATGGGGACGTTATGGGCTTTGGCAATTTCACGAATTTTAAGCGCCACCTCATCTGTGCCCTTGGCCACAAGTAACGGCGCTTCCATGCCTTCGCTATGGTATTTTAATGCCACAGCGTAATGGGTTGGGTTAGTGATAACCACATCCGCCTCAGGTACATCTTGCATCATTTTCCGCTGGCTCATTTCATATTGTAAGCGGCGGATACGCTGCTTCACTTCTGGCTTACCTTCGGTCTCTTTGTGTTCGTCTTTCACCTCTTGCAAACTCATTTTCATCTTTTTGGTGAAATCATAAATTTGAAACGGCACATCAATCACACTAATGAGCAATGTACTGATGGCCAAAGCCAACGCCGCCAACATCACAAGATCCATGGCGTGAACAATGGCCTGCCTATCGGGTTCTTGATTCAAGAATAAAATAGAATTTTCCAATGCAAAAAAAAGCAAGATTGTACAACCTGCTATTACTAGCACTTTTGCCCAGCTTTTTAATAACTCCACTAAACTTTTAAGACCAAACATTCGTTTAAAACCCGCTAACGGGCTGATGCGATTGAGTTTGGGTAATAATGATTTACCACTAAACATCCAACCACCTAGGGCAAGTGGACCTAAAATGGCCGCAATAATAAGGGCAATCATCACGGGTGACAAAGCCACAATCGCCTCAAGTGCCGAAGCAGAGAGATGAATCACCATTTCTTTTTCATCAAATAAATGGCTGCGCTCTAATGTGAAATTAAATACAAAGATATTTTCAGCGCCTTTATAAATAAAGCCACCAAAAATCCATAAGGCTAATGCACCAACAATTAATACGAGGCTGGTACTGAGTTCTTTTGATCGGGGAATTTGGCCATCTTCTCGCGCT
The DNA here is from genome assembly GCA_051277445.1 of Bermanella sp. Classification (GTDB taxonomy): domain Bacteria; phylum Pseudomonadota; class Gammaproteobacteria; order Pseudomonadales; family Oceanobacteraceae; genus Bermanella. The sequence continues at coordinate 9,929 of JBNMQC010000058.1, forward strand.
TTTTGTAAGCGCTTGGCCGTGGGTTCCTCCGTTTTTTCTTGACTGTTATCGCCTTCTGCCACAATAAAGCCCTATTAAAACGTCGTTACGCTTTGTAATTACGCATAAATTGAAATGTCTCAGATAACAGGCCTGAAAATTTATCGCCATAACCTGAGAATGTAATCCATAACACAATTAAACCCAGCATCATGGTCACTGGAAAACCCACTGCAAATATATTTAACTGGGGCGCTAATCTTGCCATGACACCAAACGCAATATTCACCACTAACATGGCAGCAACCGCAGGTAATGCCAACACTATCGCAGCACTGAACATCCACTGAGCTAATTTGGCAATTTCCATCAAGGTATTTCCAGAAAGCATACCCTGGCCCACTGGAATACTAAAAAAGCTATCGGCCATCACTTCAATGGCCACAAGGTGGCCGTTTAATGTAATAAATAATAAGTTTACGAATACCAAAAACCATTGCGCAACCACCGCCACGTTCACGCCGTTAGAAGGATCTACCATCATGGCCATACCCAAACCTGTTTGCATGGCAACAAGTTGGCCCGACATGATAAAAATATTCATTAAGATTTCTAAAGCAAACCCCAATGCCACACCAATCAAAATCTGCTGACCAATAATAATAAAGGTTTCCAGACCAACCGCTTCAATCACAGGCATGGGCGGTAAAATTGGTGTCACTACTACAGTGGTTGCAAGAGCCAAATACAAACGCACTCTTTGGGTCACTAAACGGGTACCAAACAACGGCATTACCATGAAAAAACCCGCAATACGTGCAAATGGCCACATATAACGGCTCACCCAGCTAGAGATTTCAGTACCGTCGAGATTTAGGATAAATCCTAGGCCAGGTTCCATAGCATCAACTGATTAGGTAAGGAATATTCATAAATAGAGTTTTCGAGTAGGTCACCAGTTTATTGATAATCCAAGGGCCAAAAACCAATATACATAGAAGGGTAATCACCAGGCGAGGCAAGAAACTGAGCGTCTGTTCATTGATTTGTGTAGCTGCTTGAAACGTGGCAACGATCAAGCCCACAATCAAGCCCGGAACCAGCACAACCGCTACAATGATGATGACAACAAACAACCCTTCGCGTAAAAAATCGCCTAAATTCTCAGGGCCCATTTCGCTCTCCTTGTTTGTTAAAAGCCATAACTGGCGGCTAAAGTTCCAATCACCATGGCCCAACCATCTACCAGTACAAACAGCATAATTTTAAACGGTAATGAGATAATGATCGGTGACAGCATCATCATACCCATGGCCATCAAAACACTGGCAACGACGAGGTCGATAATTAAGAATGGTATAAATAACATAAATCCCATCTGAAACGCGGTTTTAAGCTCGCTGGTCACAAATGCAGGAATTAAAATATGCAAAGGAGTTTCACTAGCACTAGGGATATTCTTTTCACCCGACAGCCTAACAAACAAGGTCAAATCGTCTTCACGAATCTGCGCTAACATGAATTCTCTCAATGGAATACTGGCTTTTTCCAATGCCTCTAAGGGCATAATTTGTTCATTGATATAAGGTTGTATCGCTGTTTCATTCATAACCTTAAAAACCGGCATCATGATGAACATAGATAAAAATAAAGCGAGGCCGAGTAATATCTGATTAGACGGTGTTTGTTGGAGGCCGAGTGCTTGTCTTAAAATTGCAAAAACAACAATAATGCGTGTAAAAGATGTCATCATGATAATAAGAGTAGGTAAAATCGTCAGCATGGACATGATGGCTAAGATTTGGATCGTTACGCTATAACGTCCACTGCCATCAGGCTGAGTCACCAAGGTTACTGCTGGTATGCCGAATTTTTCTTCAGCAAAACTGAGAGTACTCATGAGCAGTAAGCAGAAAAGAGCAATACTCGGTTTAAGCATTGTCTTCATGATTGGCCTTTTCTAATTCACTGTCTTGTTTTTTATCTTGCTGCGAGAGAATATCTTTTAGTTTTTGAGAAAAAGAACTCACGCTATGATGCTTTTCTTCTACTATCGGTTCATCAAATGTCGCTAAAGTATTGATGCTACTGGCTGTCATACCCAGTAATATTTGCTTTCCACCCACTTCAACTAGAACAATCTTTTCTTTTACCCCCATAGGTAAAACGCCCAGGGTTTTCATTGGAATATTTGAAAGACCGCGCACACCCTGCTTACGCTTAATAAACCAAGCAATGGCATAAATCAGCGCCACCACCATAGCCAGTGCAATACTCACCTCAATCAATTGGTCTTGAGAGTTTGGAATGCCGGGACTTGCTAACACCGGCGCGGCTTGTGCCGCTGCCAATGCTTGCACAGGGAATAACATCATAACGCTACTCTTTTTATTATTGTTCGCTTACGTGCTTTAGCGTAAGCGCTGAATACGTTCACTTTGGCTGATGACATCGGTTAAACGAATACCGAATTTATCGTTTACCATCACCACTTCACCATGGGCGATTAACGTACCATTAACTAATACATCCAAAGGCTCACCTGCTAGGCGGTCTAATTCGATAACCGACCCCTGATTGAGTTGCAGCAAGTTTCGAATCGGAATTTGGGTATTGCCCACTTCCATCGAAATCACTACAGGAATGTCTAATATGACATCCAACTCTGGAGTAGTGGTGTCTAAATTATGTTGCTCGGCTTCATCACCATCGAATTCTTCCATAGGAGCAGGCTGAACACCGTCGTCATCGTCACCGGTTTCACCCGCTTCCTCCATGGCAGCAGCCCATTCATCTGCTAGTCCTTCATCATCACCTTGCGCGTCTTCAACGCCACCGGCTACTTCATTTGCTAATGAAT
>JBNMQC010000059.1:0-12442 GCA_051277445.1 Bermanella sp.
ATAATTGGTGAACAGGGCTTTTGGGATTTGACGCTCAATGTGGCCCCGCATACTTTAATTCCCCGCGCGGATACCGAATCGCTTATAGATTGGGTAATAGAGCAAGGCTTACAGCCCAAGCGGATTTTGGATTTAGGCACAGGAACAGGGGCGATTGCTTTAACGCTGGCAAAAGAGTTTCCACAGGCCAGCGTACTGGGAGTGGATTTAATTCCACAGGCCGTTGAATTAGCGAACGCCAATAAAGAAAAAAACTTGATACCCAATGTGCAGTTTTTACAAAGCAGTTGGTTTGAAAATGTACCGGATGAGCCATTTGATTTAATTGTCAGCAATCCTCCTTACATAGATGAGATGGACGAACATTTATCGCAAGGGGATGTCCGTTTTGAACCGGCTTCTGCGCTGATCGCAAAAAACCAAGGGCTGGCGGATTTACAGCACATTGCCCAAGCATCGAAGCAGTACCTATCTGCTGGTGGATGTTTGCTGATGGAGCATGGTTGGCAGCAGGCACAATCTGTGTGTGAATATTTACAGACTTGCGGCTATAAAAATACAGGCAGTGGCAAAGACCTAGCGGGGCAGTGGCGTTTCACATATGGCTTTGTATAGGAAGTTACTTACCAGGCTTAAGCGTGGTCACGTTTGATTGGATTGGTGCACTTTTTTTATTATCTTCAAGCGCCCATTGAAGCTTAAATGCTTTCACAGACTTCATGGCATCATCCATTGACTGATTGGAATGCCAAATCACTTCTTGATTGACGATCTTTTTATCTTTTACCGGACGCACAACATTATGTGTTGAAATGGGTTGATCAGGGTATTGCAGTTGACTCCAGTCATTGCTGACTACTTCATACTGGCGCCAATTGGTGTGACGGTCCCAGCTAAACTTTACTTCTTGTGTGAAAAGTTCAAATACCGGAGTCTGGCTAATATTCATTTGAATAAAGACCCCCTCCTGGCTGTTCACGGATAAATTATAACCGCGTGTAAGGTGAATGCACTCACGAATGGCTTGATCGATTGAGCTTAAATAGCCTTCTCGGTCGGTGTAGCGATTGAAGTGATGGATACGCTGTTTTTCATCTCGCATGCAGACACTGGCTTCACTTTCTTGAATCCACCAAATATTAGCTTGAAATGCAGATACCGGCTTACCAGGCTGAAACTGGAAGTTCGCCGGTATTAGGTTCATGGTTTCAATGCTGGCCACAGGACAGCAGCTAAGTATTTTCTTCATGTAATCTGCAATGCACTCAATCGAAGTGGTTCCCTATCTTAGTGCAAACTGCATCACATGTATGTTATTTGATTGTAAAGTTGTGAGCCTGACCACTTAAATAAAGTTATGTCAAAGTTGTAACGGAAAAAAAATCACTTAAATAACCAATCATTCTTACTGGTATTTTTTAGATAACGCTATTTGTGCGTTTATGACATGGAAGAAAGGGTATTAAAAAGTATTTAAGTGATTAATGGAGGGCAATCAAGTGAGTAAGTGTGTCTTTACTTACTCTTACAGGTCGAATTCATTTGGTTGTAAAAGTGAAGTGAATCAATTCAAAAATATCAAACAGTTAGTTTGTTCTTTTAGGTGGCGTTTTAGAAAGAAAATGTTGCTTAATTTTCCTATATGGTTAACCGAATTACCACTAAATTTAACTATATAGGGAAAAGGGGCTGCGTATGAAATCAATTGTCATTTTTTTAGCGGTCATCGTGATCTGTACCACCAGTTTGGGGGTTTTCTATGACCGCTTAGAACAACGATTTTTACCCAAAACCAGCGGGTTAATGGTACTCAATACGCCAAAAGGCTTTACCTTAATAAAAAACCTTAAAGCCTATCAAGGGACGCATCCACGCCTTAAAGAACGCCCGGATGAGACGTTTGACTTTCCTATTGAAATTAATCAAACCGGCCCTGTGGCGCCTTTATTTTCGGGAGAGAATCAATATCCGTTTATTTGTGATACGGAACACAGCGGCCTTGGTCAGCCGTTGGTGGATAATCAAGATAAACAGGGTATTGCTGTCTTCGCCACGAACGATAAGCAGAAGAAAACCAAACAGATAATGGGCTACAGCAAAGATTGTCGTTTAACTACTCGTATTCAATATTATGTAAAAGACAGTCACGATGATGGTTTTATTAAGGTTAACGATTTAAGCGCATTAAAAGAAGAAACACAAAAGATCATTCGTATCGAAACCGGCACTATTAATCGTTTCATATACGTATTAGCCATTCCTGTGACGAAACAAGATACACCCGTTGCGTTTAATAATAGTAAGTGGAATCAAAAATTAATTTATCGATTTAAAGGCGGTGTTGGGGTTGGTAGAAAACAAGGCAATGTGAATATCGATAAATTATTGTACGAACATGAAACGCAACTCCAAGACGGTTATGCGCTGGCATTCAGTACCGGTACTCAAACCAGTAATCACTATGATATTTGGTTAAGTGAAGATACGGCTTTAAGAGTGAAGCGACAATTTGAAAGCCGCTATGGCAAACCGCTTTATACAGTTGGTATCGGCGGCTCAGGTGGCGCGATACAGCAGTATTTATTGGCACAAAATCATCCAGGAATTATTGATGCTGCGATTCCATTGTATTCCTATCCAGATATGGTGACTCAGGTGAGTTATGCATTGGATTGTGAGCTGATGCATTACTACTTTGATGTTACCAGTGATAACCCCAAATGGTCACAGTGGGAGAATAGATCGCTAGTTGAAGGCAGTTTTGCTCGTCAAGACTATAAAAATCGATACGGTAACCTGCAAGGGATTGCCTCAATGATGAATGGGGATTTCAATAAAATGCCCAAAGGGGCCAGTGAATGCACCAATGGTTGGAGAGGCCCTTCCCACCTGATTAACAACCCTAAATTCTTTGCGGATTATCATGAGGTGGCGCCAGAGGTGTTTCGTCAATTTGATTGGAGTCATTGGAGCGATTTGCAACATGTTTATGGCACCGACGAGCATGGGTTCGGTAGACGTTTCTGGGGGAATGACGGTGTACAGTATGGCTTGTCATCTTTAGTGCAAGGCAAGTTAAATGTGCAAGAGTTCTTAAACTTGAATGAAAAAATTGGTGGTTGGAAGGTGCCGATTGAAATGGAGAATGATCGTTTTTGGCACATTAGTGGTGATGATTCATTAAAGCGTTTATCACTTTGGGGTCAACATAATATGACCCATGAAGGCCAACCCCAAATTGCACAAAGAAGCCAAGGCGATTTCGAAGCGGCTACGGCGGCTTATGATGCGGGCTTGGTTTTTTTAGGGGTGGCGGAACTCCCCATTATTGATTTACGCCATTACTTAGATCATCAGTTAGATATGCATCACTCAATGGCATCATTTACAGCTCGTAAGCGCATTGAATTTGCAATGGGGAATAGTGAACATCAATTAATTTGGATGATGGAAAAAGACGATAACCTTTCACGTAAAGACCTAATTCGTAGTTTGCCAATAGGTGATGCATTGCGAGTGCTGGATCGTTGGCTATTTAATATAAAAGCCAATCCAAGCTTAAGCCTCGAGCAAAATAAGCCCAGCTCAGCCAGTGACCGTTGCTATGACAGTGAACAAAATATCATCGACAATGGACGAGGTACCTGGGACGGCCCATGGAATAAAAAAGAAGCGGGAGTGTGTCAGCAGCGTTTTCCCCACTTTACACAGTCTCGATTTGTCGCCGGTGAAAGCATATATGGAGACACGCTTTATTGTGACAAACAGCCAGTGGCTCGCGCCATTGATACGGGTGTGTATGGTTCAGTGAATATGCGCCCATATCAAGCGCGATTGGAAACGATTTTCCCCCATGGTGTTTGCCAATATCCTACAGGCGTGAGCAAACATGTGAGTCGGCTAGTGAAAGCCATCGATGAAGGTGAGTGAGACATTGGGGTGATCTAGGTCAGGTGTTCAGGGACGACCATCAACACGACGGCGACAATGGCCGCAATAAAGATCAAGACAAATACCAAGGCTGCAACGGCATAAACAGCGGGATTGGGGGCATCGAGGTCGCGTTGCATATTCTTACGTTTTTGCACGCCAAACGCGGCGGCCATGACACTGAGCAATGCGGTCAAAAACTGGGTATTCTTTTTATTATCTTTCATGGCGGTATCTATGCACTCATTGGGTGGAGTAGCGCTCGCTGAACAGGGTAACCTTCATGGCTTAGCCATTCAAAGGCTTCGCTTTCTTCACGAAACACTCGTCGCTTAAAGTCGTTGATAGACTCTTTTACCAGTTTGTCCATCTGGTATTGCTTGAGCATGCTTGGACTATAGACTTGAGCGGTTCGTTTCAGGCCATTATCAATGACCCAATTAACCAGCTCTGCGATGACGCTTTCAAACTCAGGAGTGCCCAGTTCCCAGTCATCAAGATACACGATATGAGCCCAGCGGCCATTAATAAAGGGCTGTGCAACCTGTTTAAAATCATCCGCGTAGCGTTGTGCCATCTCTTGGTTCCAAGAACCCCTAAGTCTGGCCAATACAACCTTATTATCGACCCAAATGTCAAAATGCCCGTGAGCTTCCATCAGCGTCCCTCCAATCGGTTAAATATAGTCCAAAATCTATCTTTCAGCCTTTAAGCTCTCAGGCGAGGCTGTTATAGTAGCGCCTTCTTTATATTGTCTAGGAATATCAGGGTGAGAGTATTACTTTTCCCCAATCGATTGAACATCGGCCTTCATGCCAAGCGATGGCTTTAGCAGGGCGCGCGAGCTCCTGTCTGCCTCGTAGTCTCAGCGTCCTGCCTGCCTCCATCACTGCTTATTTATTTGTTTTTTCGTATTAGGATCAAGATCCATGACGCCAGAATTGTATACTGAGTTGTCTAAGCAAGGCTTCAATCGTATTCCGGTTTTCCAAGAAGTGTTAGCTGATTTAGACACCCCACTAAGTACTTATTTAAAAGTTGCCCAAGGGCCTTACTCGTATTTGCTCGAATCCGTGCAGGGTGGCGAGAAATGGGGCCGTTACAGCATGATTGGTATGCCATGCAAGCGTGTCCTGAAAGTCTTTGCTAATAAGGTGCAGATTCTAGAGCATGATCAGCTCATTGAAGAACACGATGTGGATGACCCGCTGGATTTCATTGCCGATTACCAAGCCCAATTTAAAATCGCGCCAGTAGAAGGCTTGCCTAAATTTGATGGCGGCCTTGTGGGCTACTTTGGCTATGACGTGGTGCGCTATGTCGAAAAGCGCCTAGCGGAGTCAACGCCAGAAGATGATATTGGCAACCCTGATATCTTGTTAATGCAGTCTGAAGAAGTCATCGTATTTGATAATCTCAGCGGCAAGTTATTCTTTATTGTATTGGCGAATCCAGCCGAAATCGATGGCTTAGAAAAAGCCAAGCGCCGTATCACAATTATGCGTGGTCAAATTCGTCGTGCTTACCAAGGCCAAATTGGCCAGCCATTAATTCAGCCTCGAGAAGTTAAAGAGTCGGATTTTATCTCTGGTTATGGCGAGCAAGCCTTTATGGATTCGGTGGATAAAATTAAAGAGTATGTGCTTGCCGGTGACATTATGCAGTGTGTGATCAGCCAGCGATTAACCGTGGATTTTCATGGCCACCCCTTAAACTTATACCGTGCACTGCGTACCTTAAACCCAAGCCCCTATATGTATTTCATGGATTGCGGTGATCATCATGTGGTGGGTTCCAGCCCTGAGATCTTAGCGCGCTTTGAAGACGGTACTATTACCGTTCGCCCGATTGCCGGTACTCGCTATCGTGGTGAGACACCAGAGCAAGACCTGGCCCTAGAAAAAGAACTGCTCAGCGACCCCAAAGAAATTGCCGAGCATTTAATGCTGATCGACCTAGGTCGCAACGATGTTGGCCGTGTGAGTAACATGGGTCAAGTGACGGTCAGTGATCAGATGGTGGTTGAGCGTTACTCCCATGTGATGCACATCGTGAGTAATGTTGAAGGCCAAGCCAAGCCGGGCATTACCTCCATGGATGTGCTTAAAGCGGCTCACCCTGCGGGCACGTTAAGCGGCGCACCTAAAATTCGTGCCATGGAAATCATCGATGAATTCGAACCCGTTAAACGCGGCGTATATGGTGGCGCGGTGGGGTATCTGGGTTGGAACGGTAATATGGACACGGCCATCGCTATTCGTACCGCGGTGATCAAAAACAAAAAGATTTATGTGCAAGCCGGTGCCGGTGTCGTGGCTGACAGTGTGCCCCGTCTTGAGTGGAAAGAAACCATGAACAAGGCACGGGCGATTTTTAAAGCCGTGGCCATGGCGGAATCAGGACTGGATAACTAAGCAATGAACACCAATAGTCTTCAGCAGCGTTTTTTATCGTTGCGCAGCAATAAAGGGTTTGAGCTGTTTGTGGTGGGCGTGATTTTATTCTCTGCCATTGTGGTTGGGGCGAAAACCTACGACTTACCCCCCACTATGCTCAGTATCATGGTTTGGTTAGACCATCTGATTACATTGATCTTTCTGGTTGAATTGATTGTCCGTTTTGCCGGTGAAGAGAATAAACGTCACTTCTTTAAAAGTGGCTGGAATATCTTTGATACATTAATTGTGGTGGCCAGCTTGGTGCCGGTTGATGAAAGTGAGATGGCGTTTATCGGTCGCCTACTGCGCATATTCCGCGTACTGAGAATGGTCTCCATCATTCCTGAGTTGCGAGTATTATTAAACTCACTGCTAAAAGCATTGCCGCAATTAGGTTATGTGATGCTGTTGATGTTTATCATTTTTTATATCTACGCGGCCATTGGCGCAACGCTGTTTGCACCGATTAACCCAGAATTGTGGGGCGATATTTCTATCTCCTTATTAACTTTGTTTAGGGTGATGACGTTTGAAGACTGGACCGATGTCATGTATGAAACCATGACGGTATACAGTCTAAGCTGGTTATATTACTTAACCTTTATATTTTTAACGGCGTTTGCCTTTTTAAATATGGTCATTGGTATCGTGGTGAGTGTGATAGAAAAAGAAAACGCTATAGAAGATGCAGCGCATTCGACCGAGCCAACCATGGCGGATTTACATGCCGAGATTCAATCATTAAAAGCCATGATTACACAGCTGGCCAACGATGAACCTAACAAAGGACAGTCCTAATGTTATTAATGATCGATAATTATGATTCCTTTACTTACAACGTGGTTCAGTATTTTGGTGAGCTGGGTGCGGATGTAAAAGTGTTTCGCAATGATGAAATCACCATCGAAGAAATAGAAGCACTTAACCCGGATCACCTAGTGATTAGCCCAGGCCCTTGTACACCCAATGAAGCCGGTGTGTCGGTTGACGCGATCAAGTACTTTGCTGGCAAATTGCCTATCTTAGGCGTTTGCCTTGGTCATCAGAGTATTGGCCAAGCGTTTGGTGGTAATATCATTCGCGCAGGGCAAGTAATGCATGGTAAAACCAGTGACGTGTTCCATGAAGATAAAGGGGTGTTTGCTAACTTAAGCAATCCTTTTACGGCCACACGCTATCATTCTCTGGTGATTGAAAAAGACACACTGCCTGATTGTCTGGAAGTAACCGCTTGGACGCAAAATGAAGATGGCAGTATCGAAGAGATCATGGGTGTGCAGCATAAGACTCTGGCGATTCAGGGGGTGCAATTTCATCCAGAATCCATTTTGACTCAGCATGGTCATGATTTGTTTGCGAATTTTCTTAAAATGAAAGTCTAGCAAACGTTATCTTGAGACATAAAAAAACCACCTTAGGGTGGTTTTTTTATGTCTTTAAATTCGTAATATAAAAACATGGAATACGTTGAGCCTTGTTGATGCTGGGTAATCTCATTGATTTATGCGGACCTCCGGTATAGCCTGATTCACTTCTTTTAGTTTTATTGGGTCGTTTATGCAAACAGCGCTTTTCGTTGTCACGGTTATTATAGTGTTATCCACATTTTTACCGGTTTGGCAGCACTCGCATTGGTTAATTCGAGCGCTGGATTTTCCTCGGTTTCAAATCGCGGTGCTTGCGAGTATTTTATTTGTCATACAGTGTTTGGTGTTTCAATGGGATGATCGGTTATCCCTTGTTGGCTTGGCGTTGACTGGCTTGTGTGTGCTTTGGCAACTGTGGTGGATTCTCCCTTATACGCGGCTTTGGCCACAGGAAGTCAAAACTGCATCCATCAAAGATGAAAACCGCACCCTGACATTTTTGACATCCAATGTATTGGCGACTAATAAAAATAGTGATGCGTTAATCGAACTTGTTAAGCAGCATCGCCCTGATGTCCTTGTCACACTGGAATCGAATCATTGGTGGCAATCTCAGTTACAGTCGCTAGAACAAGACATGCCTTTTACCATGAAGTGCCCATTGGAAAATTTATACGGCATGCATGTTTTTTCACGCTATCCATTAACGGATAAACGCATTGCCTTCTTAGTTGAGGATGATGTTCCATCCATGCATGCCAATTTAACGCTTGAATCGGGTGATGTGGTGCGTGTGCACTTTGTGCATCCTGCACCACCTAGCCCAACAGAAAATACACACTCGTCAGAGCGGGATGCTGAATTAAGTGTGCTTGCAAGGCAGGTGAGTGATGAGACGGGGCCCATTATAGTGACTGGTGATTTAAATGATGTGGCTTGGTCTGCTACTACTCGATTGTTTCGAAAAGTGAGTGGTTTGCTGGACCCCCGTGTGGGGCGTGGCATGTTTAATACCTTCCATGCGGGCTATCCATTTTTACGCTGGCCACTTGACCATGTGTTTCATAGTTCAGATTTCACCTTAGGCTTTATTAAGCGCATGCCTTCTATTGGCTCGGACCACTTTCCTTTATTAACACAGCTTATTTATCGCCCAAACAATGGGTTGGGGCAGGACGGCTTAGATCATAACCCGGCTGATCAAGAACGGGCTAAGCAGCTGGCCAATAATCAAGGTGTGGATAAGTCCGAGGTTCCCGCTTCATCATGATGATTACGGTGCATTAGGTTGGTGTTCTGAGCTGATGCAGCCTCATAATTTGCGCCTGTATTAGGCTTCTAGCCATATTATACCTGCCCTTGCTTTTGGCAGGTTGGGTCTATACTGAATTGAGATCTTCAATTTCAGGTTAACTAATGGCTGATTCCTTTGACATAAATAAACGTCACACCCTATCCACACTGGCTAAGGTGGGGGCTGCAAGCTGCGCCATATCTGGTGCGCCTTATGTCTTTGCCAAGCAAAAAACCACCATTCGAGTGCTGGGCACTCATGTGACCCTTCAAGAAGAGCTGCGCCAACGAGCCATGGAAGATCTGGGGATCGAAGTGATTTTCGAACCAAGAGGCAGCGCGGCTGTATTACAAAAGGCATCGTTATACCCTGACTCGTTTGACCTTTATGAACAGTGGTCAAACAGTATTAATGTGTTGTGGCATTCCGGTTCGATTCAAAGTATAGACACTCGCCGTATTACCCACTGGGATGAAATCAATAATCTCTCGAAATCTGGCCGCTTGACCAAGGATGCTCGAATGGGCGCTGGTGATGCCCCTCATAAAATTTTGTACGTTAAAGACGATGATGAATTTAGCTCAACCCCCACTGATAAGGTCAGCTTTTTGCCTTATGTGCATAATGTGGATTCATTCGGCTATAACACCAATGTGATAAAACCTGGCGTTGCATATGAAACGGAAAGCTGGGGTTGGTTACTCGATAAAGAGCACGCAGGCAAAGTGGCTATCGTCAACGCGCCGACTATCGGCATTTTTGATCTTGCTTTAGCCGCTCAGGCAAAAGGATTTGTTAGCTTTAAAGATATCGGGGCCATCACTAAGCGTGAGCTCAATCAGTTGTTCAATGTCTTAATTGAAATGAAAAAAAGCGGGCACTTTAGTGGATTTTGGACATCAGTTCCTGAATCCATTCATTTCATGGCCACTGATCGAGTGGTCATTGAAAGCATGTTTAGTCCGGCTGTTTCTGCATTAAATGGTCAAGGTGTGCCTGTTCGGTATGCGGCTCCAAAAGAAGGTTATCGTGGCTGGCATGGTGTGATGTGCTTATCGTCATCAACACAAGGTAGGCAGAAAGATGCAGCCTATGAGTACATGAATTGGTGGCTTTCAGGTTGGCCTGGCGCTTATATTGCGCGCCAAGGTTATTACATTTCGAATCCTCAGCGTTCTAAGTCTTACTTGTCTGATGCAGAGTGGGATTACTGGTACGCAGGCAAACCGGCCTCGACACCCTTAAAAGGAACCGATGGCAATGTATCCGTTAAAGCTGGCGAGATACGTAATGGTGGTAGTTATGAGCAGCGTTTTAGCAATGTGGCTGTTTGGAATACGGTTATGTCCACTTACGATTACAGTCTGCAAAAATGGTATGAGTTCATTAGTGCTTAGGGATAACGAATGAACATTCGCTCATTGCAGGCTCAGGTTAACATTGTTCTATTGGTGTTAACCATTACTCTTCTATCACAGCTTTTTTCTGCGCGTAATAGCCTTTCTACATTAGTTGAAAATCAGTCTCTTTTAACTCAATCCCACAGCAACGTAGGCGTTGTTTATGAGCTTGAGCGAGATGTGATTGATTTACAGCGCAACTTACTTATCTATAAAGCAACCGGAAGTGATAGCGCTATATATCGGTTTCATACCATTATGGAGTCAGTTAATGAGCAGGTAATAAATTTATCTAAAGAAGTGGGGCAGGGACGTGAATTTTTAATATCCGATGAAGACTTCTCTCGCATGGTGACACATCTGGCGGACTACGAGCTTAATTTTACATCGGTTATTAATGCAAAAGCGCAACAAGAAAGTGGGATTGAAAGAATCGAAGAAGAGCTCGCCAATATTGATGAGTATACGCAGGATAGCCGTAATCAAGTATCCGTTAATATCAAAAGTGATGTGGTTGGGTTGAGAGAAATAATGGCGGATTACCTTTCAACCTTTAATCCTCTCGACATTAGCCGATTTAATAAAGGAATATCCAATCTTATTTCAAATTTTGAAACGATTGAATACAAAGAGGGTATTAAAAAAACAAGCAGTATAAAAAAAGAATTCCGTCGTTTGATTCAATTAAGCAGAGGTTATCAATATTTGGTGAATGTTGTAATGGCGGGTTCAGCTAATGAATTTTTATTCATTACAAAAAAGATACGCAAGTCAGCCATTGAGAAACAAGAGAATATTGCATTAAATGCAGATGTTTCCTCTAAACGTGCACAATACCTTAATAGCGTTATCAGTGTGGTATCCATTTTAATTGTCATCTCTATTGCGTGGTTTTTATCACGTAATATCATGTATCCAATAAAAAATATTACTGGTGTATTTACGGTTCTATCAAGAGGGGATGATGTAGATACTATTCCGAGTGTAAATAGGAATGACGAAATTGGTGATCTTGCAAGGGCGGCAGAAATATTTCATAAGAATAATAGCTTAACTAAAAAGCTGCTTGTCGAATCCCAGGACATGATTGCCACACAGGAAGTGCTAAATATTCAATTAGAACAGCAGAAAATGAAAGCAGAAATTGCGGCTCAATCTAAGAGTGATTTCTTAGCGAACATGAGTCATGAAATCAGAACGCCTATGAATGGGATTGTTGGGCTTGTGGATCTTGTTTTAAATACCAAGCTTGACCGTAAACAAAAACAATATCTTGATCGTATATCATATTCCGGTCAAATCATGATGAATGTTATCAATGATATTTTGGACTTTTCAAAAATTGAAGCGGGAAAGATGGAAATTGAATCCATTGAGTTGGATATCAATACCATCATTGAAAATGTTATATCGTCCATGATGGTCAGGATCAATGATAAGAACTTAGATTTTAAGGTTTGGGTAACCCCTATGGTGCCAAAAATACTTATGGGCGATCCTCTTCGAATTAGCCAGATATTGCTGAATTTATGCAGTAACTCGATCAAGTTCACGGACAATGGCAGCATCGTCATTAAGTTTGATTATATTGATAGCAGACTTTGTTTTAGTGTGCATGATACAGGCATTGGCATGACACAAACTCAGGTCGCCTCCATTTTTGAATCCTTTACACAAGCTGATGGCTCTATTAGTCGTAAGTATGGTGGGACGGGTTTAGGGCTATCCATTGTGGAGAAGTTAATTAAGTTGATGCACGGGGATATCCATGTGGATTCTAGCGCTGGAGTCGGTACTGAGATATATGTTCGCATTCCCTGTGATGTTGCAGATGATCAAGCTTTAATAATGCCATTTAATCAGCAGCTACCAAATGTCTATTATGCAGGGCGAAATGGTAAGCCGACATACATGAAATATGTTCTACAACAGTTAAATATTCCTATCGTGGATATTAGCCTTATTCGTCAATTAAAGGAGTCAGGTGCAAACTTAGAAACAGAGAAATATGTG
>JBNMQC010000060.1:0-12360 GCA_051277445.1 Bermanella sp.
TAAACAAACCGGATGGCAAGGTCATTTTTTATACGACGAAGCACAATCCTACCTACTACCTAGTTTTATTAAACAGCATTCTTATGGCGAATACGTCTTTGACTGGTCTTGGGCCGAAGCCTACCAACAGCATGGCCTGAACTATTACCCTAAATTAATTATAGCGGCTCCATTTACACCTGCTACAGGCCCAAGAATCATACATGATTCGCGCCAACCTCTAGACGGCCAAGCCTTAAGCCACGCTATTCAAAATCATTGCGCCGAGCAAGAACTGAGCGGTGCACATATATTATTTTGCAACCAACAAGAGCGCGCTTTATTAAAAGATCATAATTGGCATGAACGTAAAAGTGTGCAGTTTCATTGGTTCAATTATGGTTATGAACACTTTGATGACTTTCTATCCCATTTTAAATCTCGCAAGCGCAAAGCGGTGATAAAAGAGCGTGCATCAATCAAACAAAATGACATCCATATAAAATGGCTGAATACACATGATATGACAAACGAGCTTTGGCTGTTTTTTTATCATTGCTATCAATCCACCTATAACATGCGGGGCATGCAAGGCTATTTAACACTCGATAGCTTTCATGCATTGGCAGAAAGCATGGCGAATCAATTAAAAATCGTTATGGCATTTCATGAATCCAAACCCATAGGATGTGCGCTTTATTTCCAAGATGATAAAAACTTATATGGCCGCTATTGGGGCGCGGTGGCTGACGTACCCAACTTGCATTTTGAATTGTGTTATTACCAAGGTATCGAGTACTGCATCAAACACGGATTACATCATTTTGACCCAGGCACCCAAGGTGAACATAAAATCAGCCGTGGATTTGAGCCTATATATACAAGTTCCCTACATCATTTGCAGCACGAAGGCTTTCATGAAGCGGTTGGCCATTTTGTAGAAGAAGAAGCGAAATCATTATCGCAATACAAACAAGATTGTTATTTGCATTTACCATTTAATGAACAGAGTATGCCTAAGGTGAGAGATGAGGCCTGTTTGTGAAAGGTATGACCTGAAAAGCGCCATGTGAACTTCACACCAGTGGCGCCTTCCGTGTTGAGGTGCCAATGGGCACCATAGAATTCAACTGCTCCAGCGATCAATAAAATCCGCACAGACTTGCTCAGGCTTTTCCGCCTGAGTAATCGCACTGATCATAGCAATAGAATCAACGCCTTGAGCTTTTACTTTCTCAAAGCGCTCACCATGTATACCGCCAATCGCCACAAAAGGAACGTCCGTTAGCTGAGCGCGCCAGTATGGTAAACCGGTTTCCCCTTGCGGCACCCAAGGCATGTCTTTCGTTTGAGTAGCGTACACGGGGCCAAAAGCGATATAAGAAGGTTTAATGGTTTTTGCACGAGCCACTTCGTAAAAACAATGACTACTCAACCCTAAGCGTAAGCCTGCCTCTGCAATAGCGAATAAATCCGCATCATCTATGTCTTCTTGACCCAGATGAACGCCATAAGCACCGCATTCAATGGCCAACTGCCAATAGTCGTTGATGTATAACTGGCAATTATATTCATTGGCCAATTTGACGCATTCATCTATTTCTCTTTTTAGTTTATGCCCTGTTAAATCTTTCACGCGAAGTTGAATCACTTTAACACCAAGTGGTAATAATCGCGCAAGCCATGCAGCACGATCGACTATTGGGTATAAACCCAATTCATTATCGCAAGGTGAAAATTTAAGATCTTTTTGTTTATCACTCACATACACCTGGGGAAGTTGCGAGTTACTAAAATTCGAAGGGTTTAATTGATCGAACTTTACAAAATCCAAACTGCCCGTGTGCTCATCAATACTAAATGGATTTTGCCAACCAGCAGCCATTTGCATCTTTGCGATCACCACGGCATCCGCAGAGGAATGACCTAAAGCAATGGCACCCGCAATTAATGATGCCATGGCACAACCTGTACCGCGGTTAAATTGATGAGTATATTCAGCATGCTCGACATAAAAGTAGCGCTGACTATCGCAATAGACATCTTGTGCTTTGTGCTCACCGTGACCACCTTTTAGCAGCACCACGCTATCTGTATGTTTATTTAATGCCTGCGCCAGTGTTAATGCATTATCCGTTTGAGGGAATGTTTCACCCAATAGAGAGACTAAAACCTGCGCTTCATCCACATTAGGGGTTAAAACATGCGCGTGCTGAATTAAAAAAGTTAACGCCTCTAAACGTGCTTGATTAAGTTGATTGTTATCGCTACTGGCGCCTAAAACAGGGTCCAGCACGATCGTTTTATTCGAAAAGATAGGGTGGTTAACTAAGGCTTTTGCTTGCTCTAAATCGCTGATCAAACCAATTTTAATCACAGTAAAAATATCTTGTTGATAAAGAGCATCAAGCTGACTAATAAGCACCGATAAATTCACAGGGTTTAATTTTAAAAAAAACGTTTGGTTCTGTGCAGTATTAGCGGTAATACAACTGGCACAATGAACACCGAGTGATGCCAGCGCACGCTGATCCATAGCAATGCCTGCCATGCCTAGTGGGTCATGGGCAGAGACGGATAACACTGCCACTTTTTTTTCAACGTCAAGCTTGTTAGGCATTATGAGAGTTCTTAGTGTTATCTTCAGTTTTCATTGTGCCAAAACGGCATCCCAACAACAGGTGTACTGGCAACGGCTTTTTGCTGCTCTTGCATACAGCCTGCTTTATAAGCTAAGCGCCCTGCTTCCACGGCTAGTTTAAACGCGTTGGCCATATTCACACTGTCTTGTGCTTTTGCGATAGCGGTATTTAAAAGCACCCCATCAAATCCCATTTCCATGGCTTGTGCTGCGTGACTCGGCTTACCTAAGCCTGCATCAATGATCATAGGCACTTGTGGAAATCGGTTGCGCAGCAAAGTTAAGGCATAAGGATTCATTAAGCCTTTACCAGTACCAATGGGGGCTCCCCATGGCATTAAAATATTGCAGCCCACTTCTAGTAATTTTTCACATAAAATTAAATCATCGGTGCAATATGGAAACACTTCAAAGCCTTGTTTGATGAGTTCTTTGGCGGCTTCAACTAATTGAAATGGATCCGGTTGTAAGGTGTAGTCATCACCAATTACCTCCAGCTTTACCCAATTGGTTTTGAATAACTCTCGCGCCATTTGTGCCGTTAAAATCGCTTCTTTCGCACTAAAGCACCCTGCTGTATTGGGCAATAGAAATCGATGATCTTGAGTGAAGTTTTGTAAAAACTGCCAAAACACATCATTGTCTTGTGCTTGTTCATTCACTAACTGGCGACGCAAGGATAACGTCATAATTTGAGATTGGGATTGAATAATACTTTGCTGCATGATGGTCGGCGATTCATACATAGCAGTGCCAATTAATAAACGGCTATCTAGTACTTGACCTGCAATTTCAAAATTATCCATTTAACCTCCCACTACGGCGGTGAGCAATTCGACATCATCTTTGTCTTGCAACTCATATTGGCCAAAGTTGTGATTTGGTACTAACTGCTGATTAACCGCCACCACACTGCGTGCCAATACAACCTCACAGTTATCAATCTGACTTTGCAAAAAAGCCAATAAGCTCATGGGTGGCATTACATTCACGAATTCAGAATTAAAACGAATATTCATAATAAAACCTTCGCTTGATGGTGCTGTTTTAATGCGGGCATATTCAGTGCTTGCTCGACTAAAGCAGGTGTTAACAAATAACCGTGACGATAAAGGCCGTTAATACGCGTAAGTCCCACTTGCTCATCAATAATTGGTTGATGATCCAAGCTTGTTGGGCGCACACCTGTACTCATATCCACAATGCGTGCTTCAGCAAAGCCTTTATGCACACTATATACGGCCGATAATAGTTCTAACGCCGAGCGCACACTGATGGGTCCGTTATCCGTGCTTTCGATTTCGGTAGCCCCAATCACATAATGATGATTTTGACGGGGTACAATATACAAGCGGTACTTAGGGTGCATTAATCGAATCATGTGATGAATATTCACCTCAGGGGCATGCAGTAATATTCGCTCACCTCGAACACCGTAAAGTTCCATGTCCGATTTTGCCGCTAAACCACGGCAATCAAACACCCAATCATAGTGCTCATGGTTCACATTATTAGGCTGCAAAGCGTCGACGGTTTCAAATTTAAAACGGCCTTTTTGTGTGATTTCATCATGCAGGGCTTTGAGTACTTGCTGACTATCCACTTGCGCTTCATTTTTCAAATGTAAACCTTGTTTGAAATTTAAAAGCTCGGGTTCCACATCACTGACCTTTATAGTTGAGGCGTGGTTGTTCAAATCTGTAAGCTTACGCGCCAGCATATTCTGAAACTGCATAAAGCTGCCCATGTCTTGCCCATGAGCTAATACAAGCGTTCCCCCTGTGCGATAGAATACTGAATGATTGAGCATGCTTAATTCATGCACAATTTTGGGCCAAAGCTCCAAACTTCGAATACCCAATTGATACACATTAGTATTCGCACTTTCTAATTCGGCCATGGGAGCCAGCATACCGGCAGCTGTGTATGAACAAGATTGCTTTAATCGGTCTTGCTCATACACGGTGAGATCATATCCGCGTTTAATGCATTCATAGGCCAATACACTGCCGCATATTCCCGCCCCGACGACTGCAATTTTCATGCAGGTGTTTCACTGGTGGTTTTAGCACTGGCAGGCACATACACTTGACTGCCTAATGCCCTAAACTGCGCGCTTTTATCTTGCATGGCTTTCACAATTTCATCCTTAGAATAATCTCGCACTTCTTGCGAGATTTTCATTGAACAAAACTTAGGGCCACACATGGAGCAAAAATGGGCCACTTTTGCACTGTCTTTTGGCAAGGTTTCGTCGTGGTATTCACGGGCGGTTTCTGGGTCTAAGCCCAAATTGAATTGATCTTCCCAACGAAATTCAAAACGGGCCTTTGACATCATGTCGTCACGGTAACGGGCACCGGGATGACCTTTTGCAATATCCGCTGCATGAGCTGCCAATTTATAGGTAATGATGCCCACTTTCACATCGTCACGGTTTGGTAAACCCAAATGCTCTTTTGGGGTGACATAGCAGAGCATGGCACACCCAAACCAACCAATCATGGCAGCACCAATACCCGATGTGATGTGGTCATAACCTGGAGCGATATCGGTGGTTAACGGCCCTAAAGTATAAAATGGCGCTTCATCACAGCATTCTAATTGCTTATCCATATTGGCTTGAATCATGTGCATTGGTACATGACCAGGACCTTCGATCATCACCTGTACGTCATGCTTCCAAGCAATCTGAGTCAATTCACCTAAGGTTTCTAGCTCAGCAAATTGTGCCGCATCGTTGGCGTCGGCTTGCGAACCTGGACGCAGGCCATCCCCTAACGAAAAACTGACATCGTAGGTTTTCATTATTTCGCAAATATCTTCAAAGTGTGTGTATAAGAAGCTTTCTTCATGGTGTGCAATGCACCACTTGGCCATAATAGAGCCGCCACGACTCACAATTCCTGTTACACGATCAGCGGTTAATGGAACGTGCGCCAGACGAATACCCGCATGAATAGTAAAATAATCCACCCCTTGCTCCGCCTGTTCGATTAACGTATCGCGGAATACTTCCCAGGTTAAGTCTTCTGCCACGCCGTTTACTTTCTCTAACGCTTGGTACAAGGGCACGGTGCCAATCGGTACAGGTGAGTTACGTATAATGTAATCACGGGTGCTGTGAATGTGTTTGCCGGTTGATAAGTCCATGACGGTATCGCCGCCCCAACGAGTCGACCACACCAGTTTTTCAACTTCTTCTTCAATGGAGCTGGTTAATGCACTGTTGCCAATATTCGCGTTCACTTTAACTAAAAAGTTTCGACCAATAATCATAGGCTCTAGTTCAGGGTGGTTGATGTTCGCAGGAATAATGGCGCGGCCGCGGGCAATTTCTTCGCGTACAAACTCACCAGTTATAGTTTGCGGAATACTGGCCCCCATGTGATTGCCTTTTAGGCGTGCTTCACGTTCAGACGTAGTAAATTCATTCTCGAGAGCGGCGCGTTGCTGATTTTCACGCATGGCCACATATTCCATCTCTGGGGTGATAATGCCTTTGCGCGCGTAATGTAACTGGCTGACGTTTTTACCCGCTTTTGCCCGGCGCGGCTCACGTTGCAAATGGGGGTTATAAAATTGAAATGCCTTGGTTTCATCATCAATGCCATTATCTTCTGGCTTGGTATCACGTCCTTGGTAAACTTCTGAATCATCACGATCTAAGATCCATTTTTCTCGAACTTGGGACGTAATACCTTTGTGTACATCTACTTCTGCATTGACATCCGTGTAAGGGCCAGAGGTATCGTAGACATGGATATGTGTGCCATCGGTTAGGTTAATTTTACGCATTGGCACGCGTACATCAGGCTGGTTGGGGCTTTGCAGGTAGACTTTTTCACTGCCCGGTAAAGGCTCACGCGTGATTAAGTGAGGGTTAACATCCGCCAGCTGTGCGGTTTGAATGGTGTTTGTCGTATCTGAATTTTGCATAGTGGACCCTTTATATGAATAAAGTCACCACTAACAAAGACGTGCGGGAATCAATTTAAACTCACCCTAAAATTTAGAGATGGTTATCCATCGATAAGATGCAAAACACCCATATAAGCCAATTCAAACCAGGCTATCAATATAGATGCTTCGCGCTCATTCCTACGCCGATGCTAGTCGGATCAGGTTCAACGGGTAAAGTCTCAGCTACTTTTTCAAGTGGCACCCCGTGAGCATGTGGCCATTCTAAGATAAGATTTTATGATTTCCAACCATTAAGATGACCAAATATACCTATTAACTGTCCTCATATGCCCTTTAAAAGCCACACACCCAGGGTATATTGAATGAAAACAATAATAAGAGCTTCTCATGCAAGATATCTTCAACATGATCATTCAGGATTATTCAACGGCCTTGCATGACCCTTGGTTTTGGCTCTTTCCCGCTGCGACATTAGGTATCAGTTTTGTTGCATTCATGAGCTTTGCACTGCCTTGGACATTTCTAGCCTACATAGAACCCAAGTGGTTGAAACCCTATCGCATACAAGCTAAACCCATTGATGTTAAAGGCACATTTTGGCCGTCTATTTACCACAGCGTAAAAAATACAACCGTGGTGTTTATATTGCTGATAGTCATGTGGCCGTTAATCAAACGTACGGGAATTCATACGGGTGATATGCCAAATGTGTACATCATCATGCTTCAAATCCTTTTTTTCATTTTACTCGATGACTTTTTATATTACTGGATGCATCGCTATTTTCATGAAAATAAATTCTTCATGCGCCATGTTCATAGCGTACATCACCGAATAAAAAATACCTGTGCCATAAATGGCAACTACATGCATTGGTTTGAGTTTGCATGCACATCTGGCTTGATTCTCATTGGTCCGATTTTATTGAGCAGCCACCTATACGTAGTTTGGATTTGGGTGGTTATTCGCCAGTTTGAAGCGGCCGATGGCCACATGGGGTATGACATTCCTTGGAACCCAGCACGACTATTTCTTATTTATCACGGTCCGGTTTACCATGACTTTCATCATGCTAAATTTAGAGGAAATTATGCGGGGTTCTTAAGTTATCTCGATGGTTTACTGGGTAAGACCCATATTAAGCAATATCTTGATTATAAGGCGAAACGAAAAGCAGGCTTAAAGCCTGAAGAGATTAGATAATAAAGGCGCCTTGTAAATTCAAATGGCTCCCTATGCTTCGTTGGAATAGGTTATCACCCTAAATTCAACCAATGGATCGACACCACATTGTTCATACGTGATATCTATCATGTGATCTTCTTCATCATAAAGAAGTATTTGACCACTCTCAATTGACCCATCTTCACAGAATGTCAGCCCTTCGGTTTGAACCGAGACTTTACCAAAATCCGGTAGATATAAATTCATAGTGTAATTAATCGAATTCCTCATTGAATCGGCTATGGCGTTTTCAACCTTATATATCTTGCCATTAGCTACTTGGAAAATTGAATCAAACTTGCAACTATATCCATTCTCAAAGTTACATCTTATTTTATGGTTAACTGAACTTTCGACACCATTGATACTGATATCTGCCTCTATCATCACATTTATATTCTCAAATAAGTAATCGATAGTGAAATCACCATTCATACTTATATTTCCGACTGAGGGATCCTTTGAATTGATGCTTAACTGATCGTATGAGATTTCATAATGAGTGTCGTTCTCCACATAAAAATTAGCACCACCAGAAATTAGAAGTTCATTACTATCAATCTCCATGCAAAAATTCATCGCATCAAATGAGAAGTTTTGATAATTCCCTTCTATATAAGCATAACCGTCACCACAGAGACCCTCCTGTCGAATATTTGGTATCGTTTCACTTCCAACCTCATTGAAAATATAATCTGACACCTCTCCCATAATATCTTCAATATTACCTGCTACTGTATTCACACGTTTAAATAATGGCATCCCACCTTTTGGAGAAGCCAATTCACTTAGAGCAGCTTCCGCTGAATTGGCTACAATCGTTTTACTTTCTTCAGTTAAAACATAAGGATCCTGCTTGCCTTGATAACCAATATCAGTTGATTCAGAGTCTGAAGAACTTCCACAGGC
Source organism: Bermanella sp. (assembly GCA_051277445.1). Lineage (GTDB taxonomy): Bacteria > Pseudomonadota > Gammaproteobacteria > Pseudomonadales > Oceanobacteraceae > Bermanella. Next base: position 8,678 of record JBNMQC010000060.1, read on the forward strand.
TGTTAACAAGCATATCGAAAGAAACCCTGCGGTTTTAGTTAGATTTCCGTGCATAATCATTCCATATCTTAAATACCAGCATTACAAACAGAACTATAAAAATTAGCTATTTAAATGTAAATAGTTATTCCTTTAAACATGTGAATTCAAACACGGTACTTGCTCTAAGCCATAAGAAAAAGGAACAACGCATGCTACGACTCGCTTTTTTTGACATTAATTACAATTGACTTAATAAGTTCGCTCCAATTCGAGAATAGTTCGGCTAATGCTGAAACCTTGAATAAACCATTGCCCGAATTCACACAAACATCACATGATACATGGCTCAAATCCAAACCTCTTACTACTGGTAATTTAAAAGGCCATGTAGTGTTGATTGATATATGGACGTTTGCCTGCTGGAATTGTTATCGCCGATTTCCTTAGTTAAATGAAGTAAAAGAAAAATATCACGATAAAGGCATAAAAGTGATTGGCATTCATAGCCCTGAGTTGGGCTATGAAAAGAACAACAAGGCTGTTCTAACTAAAATGAATGAATTTCAACTGAACCATCCAGTAATGCAGACTATCAAGTAATTACTATTGGAATGAATATCTTGCCTAAACGGCATTTATCACCATGGACATCCACTATTGGTTGTTTTATGGTCTAATCACCTAAAAATAATAAGAGCACATCATGGCCACACAACATTTCGACACGTTAATTATTGGCGCTGGCCTCTCTGGTATTAGCATGGGCTGTCATTTAAAGCAGCAATGTCCTAACCAAAACTTTGCTATTTTAGAACGCCGACAAGCCATTGGAGGCACTTGGGACCTTTTCCGTTACCCTGGTATACGCTCTGATAGTGACATGGCCAGCTTTGGTTTTGAGTTTCGACCTTGGGATGGCTTAAGTGTCTTAGCCGACGGCCCTTCTATTCGAGAATACATCAACGACACAGCCAAAGAATTTAAAGTAGAAGGCAAAGTGCATTTTGGTTTAAAAATCACTCAGGCCAATTGGGATTCATCTAGGCAACTTTGGTGCGTCAGCGCCCTCAACGAACAAACTGGTGAAAGCACGACCTTTACATGTGGTTTTTTGATTCCTTGTACTGGTTACTATAACTATGATCAAGGGTTTTTGCCGGACTTCCCAGGGCAAGAAAATTTTAAAGGCTTACAGGTCCACCCGCAGAAATGGCCTGAGAATTTAGATTACACCAATAAAATAATCGTCGTCATTGGCAGTGGCGCCACGGCGGTGACCATCGTACCGGCCATGGCCGATAAGGCCAAGCATGTTACCATGCTACAACGCTCACCCTCTTATATCTTCTCCGTCCCCTCAGTCGATGCTCTTTCAAAGGTACTTGGCTATGTGCTGCCTAAGCGCTGGGTTTTTTCCATGGCAAGACGCCGTAATATCTTTTTGCAACGCGCTATGTTTAAAACGGCAAAACGTTGGCCAGAGCTTGTGAAAAAGCTATTGTTGAAAGCGGTAAAAAAACAGTTTCCGGCTGATTATGACATGACGCACTTTACTCCTAAATATCAGCCTTGGGATCAAAGACTATGCGCAGTACCGGATGGTGATTTATTTGAGGCAATTAAATCCAGCAAGGCCAGTGTTGAAACGGACACCATAGAAACATTCACTGAAACGGGCATCCAACTAACGTCAGGCAAACACCTAGAAGCCGACATCATTGTCACTGCCACCGGACTTAATTTACAAGTATTGGGTGGCATGAACTTAAGCATTGATAATAACACCCTAGAGCTCAATAAACACATGACCTATAAAGGTGTGTTAGCGGAAAACATTCCTAATATCGCCTGGATATTTGGCTATACCAATGCGCCATGGACCCTAAAAGCGGACTTAGCGGCTAACTATATTTGTCGTTTATTCAATTACATGGAACAACACAACTATAATGTGGCGATGCCTGTAAATACATCAGAGAAACCACTTAATGAAACTGTAATGGATGAAATGAATTCTGGATACGTTAGGCGCGCCAAAGATGTACTTCCTAGACAAGGTTCTAGCCACCCCTGGCGAGTACTCAATAAATACGAAATTGATAAAGTCACTCTTTTAAAAGATGAAATCAACGATGGTATTTTGAGCTTTGAAAAAGAACAATCACAGGCCGAAAAACCTTTAGCCAACCAAGCGTGTTAAGTCACGCTTGGTAATGCTAAGTTGTCCATTAATGCTTTAAAGAATCGTGCAGCCTCAGCACCGGTGATTGCACGATGATCAAACGTGATGGATAACGGCAATACCGGATGAATAACCATCTCACCTTTAAATGCGCCGACTTCCTCTCGTACACCGCCCGCTCCAACAATACTTACTTGCGGTGGCATCACCACAGGATTAGCGTAGCGGCCAGCCAGTGTGCCAAAATTACTTAATGTAATGGTGGCACCTTGCATTTCTTTTGGTGGAATCTTTCGACTTTTAACCGCTGCTCTTAGAGCATCGAGTCCTTCACGTAAGTCAGTTAGGTTACGTCTACCTATATCCCTTAATACTGGCACAAATAACCCCTGCTCTGTATCCACTGCAATCCCTAAGTCAATTTGACTTAGCAAACGCCTTGAAAGCTGTTCACCATCAAACCATACATTCATACTGCGCTCTTTATCGCAGGCTACTGCAATGGCGTGAACCAAACGCATCGTAATATCTTGCGATGTGTCACTACCCTTTTCATACCACTCATGGATATCCACATCGTCATGCAGTGTCACAGGCACCACTTGAGCATGGCTTCGGGCCATGTTGTTTGCCATAGATTTACGAACCCCTTTTAACGATTCACTATGACCTTTGTCTGAATTTAATTGCGCGGATTTTTCAACATCTGAGCTAGTAATACGCCCGTCTTCACCACTGGCTTTAATATGAGATAAATCCACATTTAGCCGTTTTGCTAGTGCGCGCACACTGGGGGTAGCTTTAATAGATTGTTGCGAATGCGTGAGATGGGCACTGCCCACAATAAACTCATCTTTACTTTCGCGTTTTGTACTTAATGATAAATCCCCCACAACGGTACCAGAGTCATCGTGCTGGCCTTCATACTCCACTAGAGGCTCGCCGATGTGCACAACATCACCCGGCTCTGCAAATAAAGTACTAATTACCCCCGCCTGAGGAGAGGGGACTTCTACAATCGCTTTTGCCGTTTCTACCGAGACCATGAGTTGATCCACGGACACCTCATCGCCCACCTTTACATGCCATTCTACGATTTCTGCTTCGCTTAACCCTTCTCCAAGATCGGGTAATTTAAAATATTTCATAAGCGATTCCTTTTTAATGTTCTACCTGTTTCTTTACGCATCATTGTAAAAATAAACACTGAAGAAGTAGTGTTCGTTTTTCAGAATTAAGGGGACTTCTCATGCCTCTTTAAAACATTTATCTACTGCTGCTACTATGTCGTTACTATTGGGTAAATAATAATTTTCATTTTTAAAATACGGCATATGGGTATCAAACCCTGTCACCCTTTGCACTGGTGCCAGTAAATTTAAAAAGCATTTCTCACTGATTTGTGCCGCTATTTCAGCGCCCACAGCAAAGGAACGCGCCGCTTCGTGGACAATCACACAACGTCCAGTACTCACAACAGATGAAATCATGGTGCGCATGTCTAAGGGTTTAATGGTCG
>JBNMQC010000061.1:0-12349 GCA_051277445.1 Bermanella sp.
TCTGCCGGTTTGGCCACCACAGTATTGCCTGCCATTAACGCAGCGGATACTTGACCGATAAAAATGGCCAGCGGAAAGTTCCAAGGGCTGATGCATACAAACACCCCGCGACCGTGATAATGAGTTTGTTGAAAACCGCCGTTAAAATGTGGCTGAACACTGGGTTGAGCAAAACTGTGCTCACCTTGCATTGGGTAGTAGCGTAAAAAGTCCACCGCCTCGCGAACTTCATCAATGCTGTCATGCACTGTTTTGCCAGCCTCACGGTGACATAACGCCACAAGCTCAGGTAAGTGCTGCTCAAGTTTGTCGGCCAGTGCGCGTAAGAATTGCCCACGTTCACTCACCGCTGTGTCGCGCCAGTTTGGAAAGGCCTGTTCGGCCAGTTCTATGGCATGCTCAGCTTGTTCGGCACTGGCCCATTCTTGTTGCGCCACCTTCAAGCTTTTATCGTAAGGGGCGGTCACATCGTGTAATGCTCCTGCTTGAGTTTTACCGCCAATAATTGGGTGAGCATGCCATTGATGATCTTCTAAAAATGCATCCACCTGTTGTTTAAAGGGCTGCCATTCACTTTCTATATCGCAAGCGATGCCTTTCGAGTTTTTACGGGCTTGGCCGAAAATATCTGGTGGATTCAGTATGTGGGGGTTGTGCAAGGGCGAGCGCGAAAGCAATACGTTTACGGGGTGCTCGGTCAAATCTTTTACCGGGCAGCGCGCATCCACTAACCGATGAACAAACGAACTGTTGGCACCGTTTTCTAACAGTCGTCGAACTAAATAAGGCAGTAAATCTTTATGGCTGCCCACTGGCGCGTAAATGCGTACGTTGGTATTGAGTATTTCTTTTGCGTGTTGATAAAGGGTATCGCCCATGCCGTGTAAGCGTTGAAATTCAAAATCTTGGTGGCTGGCCATGGTCGCAATCGCGGCAATGGTCTGGGCATTATGGCTGGCGAATTGCGGATAAATACAGCCACGAAAATGCTCACTCAATAATAAGCGAGCGCAGGCCAAATAGCTGACATCGGTGGCTTCCTTGCGTGTATACACAGGATAGCCATGGTGCCCATGTTGCTGGGCCAGTTTTAATTCGGTATCCCAGTAAGCGCCTTTCACTAAACGCATGGGGATGCAGTCACCTTGTTTTTTAGCTAATGCGGCCAGCCATGTGATGACGGGCAACGCTCGCTTAGAATACGCTTGCACGACCAGCCCAAACTTACCCCAGCCTTTTATGGTGTCGTGTTGATAAAGTTTTGCAAAAAGCTTAAGCGAAATTTCTAAGCGGTCTGCTTCTTCTGCGTCAATGGTAATGGCTACGTTATGTTGGCGTGCATGCTGTAACAGCGTTAGTACGGTTTCAAATAGTTCACTTAATACGCGCGCTTCGTTTGCAGCCTCATAACGTGGGTGCAATGCGGAAAGTTTGATGGATATGGAAGGTGCAGGGCCTGTGGCACTTTTACTTTTGTTGTTGCCCACTTGGGTGATGGCCTGATGATAATCGTCATAATACTTTTGCGCATCGCCCATGGTAAGAGCGGCTTCACCAAGCATATCAAAGGAATACGTAAAGCCTTTGCTACGCGGGGTTTCTGCATTTTTTAGGGCTTCAAGAATGTCTTGCCCAAGGACAAATTGATGACCCATGATTTTCATTGCTTGATTCATGGCTTGGCGGATCACAGGCTCAGAAAATTTATTCACCAAACGATTAAGCGCTTTACTTGCCTGAGCGTTTTCACGCTGATCAAAGTTAATCACTTTACCGGTTAGCATTAACCCCCATGTGGATGCATTCACAAAGAATGAGTCTGATTTTTTAAGATGAGATTGCCAGTCAGCCACGCTGAGCTTGTCACGAATCAGGGCATCGGCGGTGTTCGAGTCAGGTACACGCATGAGCGCCTCGGCTAGACACATAAGTAACACGCCTTCTCGTGTGTCTAAGCTGTACTCTAATAACAGTGCATCAATCATATGCACGGCTTTTTTATCGGCTCTGACTTTTTTAATCAGTTGGGTGGTCAGTTCGGTGGTTTTATGTAACTCGTCATCACTGGGCTGGGCTAATGCTAATAATTGTTTTAGCCAAAAGGATTCATCAATGCAATAAAGAGGGGAGATGTGTTGCCAGAGTTGTTCTAATGGTTGGTCAATGCAACTGGGGTGTGCAAGCTCTTGGGCTGAGAGTTGAGTATGATCCACCATGCTGTGTCCTCTTCTGGCCATTATTTCTAACGTTAAGAATGCATTGCAATGTGTTAAATTCTTTTCAATTAACTATTTCTAAATCGTGTTTTATTAGGTGGGTATTTACGCTAGCGCGTTATATTTTGGCTAAGCGAATACCAACAGGGTGTTCTATTAACGTAATTCAGTGACGACATAACTTAATAGAATAAGTATTAATACTGTGATCGTAAAAATTATTTAAACAGCTTAAATTTCAATGTTAATGCTATTTGAATGTAGCAGTGATGCATGACTCTTTGCAAGCGACCAATAACGCCCCGCACTTGAAGTAATAAGGCGGTGGGCAAATAGGCATTCAGAAAAATCATGCAGGATGGCTAATTTTAATTTTATTGGTTGAATTTACATGTATATACAACTATATTGATTGCCATGGATATTTAAAAGGTCAGGTATGTCGATTCAGCCTTGTTACAACCTAGCTATGCGCCAAGCGGATCGTGTTTTAACCGGTGTGTATAACGCCTATTTAAGCGATATCGGCTTGAAAATTACGCAGTTTAGCGTACTGCGTTCGTTGCGGTATTTGAAAGCATGTTCGCAAAAAGAACTAGAAAAAGTATTACTTTTAGAGCAAGCCACGCTCACTCGTAATTTACAACCCTTGCTTCGAGAAGGCTGGGTTAAGCGCGAACCCAGCCCGCAAGATGGCCGAGTTTGGTTAATATCTTTGACTGATGAAGGTTTTACTTTATTCAAACAGGGTGAAAAACGCTGGCAAGCGGCGCAAAAGAAAATCGAATCCATTTTGGGAGACGACACGTTAGCGCAATTAATGGATGCATCTGAAAAAATTGTAAAGATGCGCGAGTAGACCGATTGAATCTAAGCATTCGAAAGGCTGTTTTTTAATAGTAATATACATGTATATACATGCTTATTGAATGAAGAAGGAGTGTTGAGATGAATACCATGACATTAGTGCGATTAAGCAATCAAATATTAGGACGTATTGCTCCCCAAACTACTGCAAATAAGATGGCTAAACTATTTCTGACCCCACGCAATCCACCGCTGAAACAGTGGGAGCAGGATTTAGACGCCAACTGTGAGCGGGTGACATTTGCTGGTGATCTTAATGCGGCTATTTGGGGAAGTGGTGATAAGAAAGTATTGTTGATGCATGGCTGGGAGTCTCGTGCGACGCATATGTACAGTTTGGTTGAGCCTTTGTTAGAAAGTGGCTTTCAAGTGGTGGCCATTGATGGGCCTATGCATGGCCATTCAGCTGGTGATCAGGCAAATCTCGTGGCGTTTTCTGAAACTATTTTAGCAGCGGAGGTGGCGTTCGGGCCGTTTGTTGCTGCGGTTGGGCATTCCCTAGGAGCAGCAGCTCTAACCTATGCCATTGAACTTGGGGCAAAGATTAATTGCTGTGCTTTGATTTCATCTCCTGCCTGTATCTTAGATGTGCTTCATGGGTTTGGTGGATTTATGGGGTTGCCTAAAAAGGCGCAAACACGGTTTGTTCAATATATTGAAGCAGAAACCGGAGTGCCCGCAAGGAATCTGGATATGGGGCGAATTTTATCGGAAACAAAAATGAAAACCCTATTGGTGCATGCTCAAGATGACCAAGAGATACCGATAAATGCTCTTAAAAAAATTCATAAAGCATGGCCAAAATCTGAAATTTTGATGGCGGATAATCTAGGTCATCGAAAAATTATTCGCGATACAGACATTGCCAAGCGAGTTCAGCAATTTATCCAGCAAAATCATGAACCTTATGAAGGGGATATTAAGCGAGAGCAAGCGGTTTAGTTCGGCAGGTTTAAAGCAAAAAAGGCGCTTAAAAGCGCCTTTTTCTTTGTATCTAAAGAAACGCTTATTTTTCAGCGGCAATGACAGAGATCTCAACCAATAACTCAGGGCGAGCCATACGCGCTTCAACACAGGCGCGGGCGGGGGCGTATCCTTGAGGCACCCAAGCATCCCAGACTTCATTCATGGCAGAAAAGTCTTTCATGTCACGCACGTAAATAGTGGCGCTTAACATGTGCTCTTTATCAGAACCTGCTTGCTCTAGCAGTGTTTCGACCTTATCCAGCATGGTTTGTGTTTGCTCTTTGATGTCTTTGCTGGCATCCGCAGCGACTTGACCACATAGGTAGATGGTACCGTTGTGTTTTACAATACGGCTCATACGTTGGCCGGTTTCTAAGCGTTCAATACTCATAATAACTTCCTAGGGAGTTCAATATTTATGGTGGCTATTATAGAGGGGATTGAATAGTGAATTTTGCTTTCATTGCCTGTCGTCATAGGAAAAAAACAGGGTTTTAGCGCAATAATGGGCAGAAGCTCTGGCTTGATCGCATTTTGCACCCTCTATTATATTCACCGGTTAAATGGATAGCGTGTACTAGGTAGGAGGTATGACGCGTGAGTATGATAGCTCAAACGCAGAGTGATTGAGGCAGAGCCTAACGGGGTTAGGCTCTGTACTTTAACAATAACGTGCTAGCGACGCTTATTCACCGTAGAGCCACGAGAGTCCAAACGAGCCATAATGGCGGCCATTTCGTCTGCTTGTTCCATGATCTGCTTGCTCTTAAGAGATTCACGCATGGCTTTCTCTTCTGCTAATTTCTCCTTAATTAGCTTTTCTTTCTTGGCGCTTCCTGTTCGGCCGGTGGCCAGCTTGGCGGGTGTCAGGGAACTGGCCGCTTTTTTCGGCGTACTTGGGGAAGCGATGCCTGTGCCTAATGTTTTGCGTTTAGCCGAACTGGTGCTGGACTTTAGGGGCGCAGACTTCGCAATACTGGTTTTACCCAGGCTGGTTTTGACGCCGATTAGGCTCTTGCCGTTGTAGGTGTCCATGGCTTCATCAAAGATGTCTTTGAGTTCTTCACGGTCATACGCCAAGGCGTAATCTTCAACCGTAAAGTTCTGCACACCAAAATCTCGAAGATCTTTGTAGATCTTTTCTTTGACCCCTAAGGCCATGGCTTCTTGAAACTGCATAAAGCGCTCATCACTGCTGTCTTTGCAGGTGCCAACCCAGACGTCGCCGGTGATGTTATTGGTTAGGGTGTATACAAGCATGCTTACCTCTGTACAACAATTTGGCAAAAGATGAATAAGGAGAAATTGCCAAAGGTCGCGCATTGTAATGATGAAAATATAAATGTGTAGGCTTGATTTTTAGTTTTTTTCTGCATTGAGGGAATTGTTAAAAATAGCTGATATTTCAGAGGCTTATCTGCTTTTGTCAAGAGATGGAATGTAACCAAAAGATAAAAAACAGAGTGTTTTAGGCTGAATTTTAGCTAGGAAAAAAGGCCCGCTTCAGGCTGCTCAATCTTAGATCTAGGCTACAGTTATAAAAGGACAGCTCAACAGATGGATTGACATTGACAATCGGATCTCAAATCAAACCCTTCTTAGGTTCTCTAGCGTTCAGGGTGCCATTTTTGTTTGTCATTATGCTATTGCTAATGATTGGGGCTTTTTTGTGGGTGATGGAAACAGAAGGTCGTCCCGCCATCGAAAACAGTGAACGCCAATATATTCGTCAAACGGGCGAGGCCACGGTGGCACAGTTAACCAAGTATATGGATAAATCCGCCGCCCTTGCCTTATCTATGGCGAATACCGCGGAAAGCCTACCGTTATCCCAACCCATATTTAGCCAAGTGTTTTCCCATGCACTGGATGAGGCGAGCATAAAAGGGTTTGTGGCAGGTGGTGGCGTTTGGCCCGAACCGTTTGCGTTCAATAAACGAAAACAACGCGCCAGTTTTTTTTGGGGGCGCAATACTGACGGTCAGCTGCAGGCATTCGAAGATTACAATGACCCAAAAGGCCAGGGTTATCATAATGAAGAGTGGTATGTTCCAGCCCGATACCTCGCCCCTGGTCAGGTGTATTGGTCACGCTCCTATGTTGACCCGTTTACGCTAGAACCCATGATGACGGCAACAGCACCGATATACCGTAACGGTAAGTTTTTTGGTGTCTCCACGGTAGACGTTCAATTATCGGCTCTTAAAAGTTTACTCGAGAGACAGGCCAAACGCTTTGGCGGATATGCGTATGTGCTGGATCGCAGTGGCACGTTCTTGTCCTTTCCGGACGATAAAATCAGTAAACGTAAGGTCATGAGCGCCAATAATGAGCAGAAATTACAATACATCAGTATTCATAAAGCCGCTGAGGCCACTCCATTTTTACCCATGATCAATGATGAGCTTGAAGCGATTGAGGGAATTTCTCGGTCAAACCGTGAGTTATCTAAACAAGCAGAAGCACTGGCACAAAGCAGTTACCAAATTTCGTTAGATGATGGTTTCCGTATTGCAAGTGTCATGGCGGACCCTCTTGGTAAGAAAAATGTAGGCAATACGTTTATTAAGCAAATCGATATGCCTAATGACCCGCTGTTGAACGAACCGGTCGCGGTTCAGATTTTTCATATCCCTGACAGCTATGGAAAGCTAGCGTTAGTGGTACCTACCGCAATATTGGATGAAAAAAGTGAAAGTATTATCCAAAGCGTTTTGTGGGGATTCACCTGGGCCATTTTAGCAGGCTTGATTTTGGGCCTGGGTTATCTGGAATGGGTGTTGATAGCACCCTTAAGAAATATGCGTAATCAAGTCATGGCTTATGACCACTCTCGAGCCATCAGTGGTATTGGAGTAGGGGAGCTGGCGGATTTAGCCAATCAATTCAATCAGCGCAATAAGCAGTTACTGGATTTAAACACATCCCTTGCGGATTCGGTGCAACAGGCTCAGCAGGCGACCTTGGCAAAAAGCCAGTTTCTGGCCAACATGAGTCATGAAATTCGAACGCCAATGAATGGGGTTTTGGGCATGCTGGATATTGTGCTGCGTACCGAGATGGCGGATAAGCAAAAACACTTCCTGCAAGTGGCCAAAAGCAGCGCCCAGAGTTTATTGGTATTAATTAATGATATTTTAGACTTCTCTAAAATCGAAGCGGGTAAGTTAGATATTCAGTACATCGACTTTAATCTGCGCACGCTTTTGTCAGAAATCATCTCCACCTTACAACACACGAATAAGAGCAGTGATGTTGAAATTGTTCTGGATGTAAATGGTTTAGAGCGTAATTGGGTGAAAGGAGACCCAGCTCGTATTCGACAAATATTCACGAACCTAATAGCAAATGGTCTGAAATTTACCGATGCCGGTGAAGTGGTTATCAAAGTGGGATTAAAAGACGTACCGGATACTGGGTTAATTTTATATGGCTCGGTGACGGATACGGGTATTGGTATATCTCAGTCTCATATCGACATGTTATTTAAATCATTTTCACAAGCGGACATTTCTAACACTCGCCAATATGGTGGTACAGGATTAGGTTTGGCTATCTGCAAGCAGTTATGTGAACTGATGAATGGCTCTATTAGTGTGACCAGTGAAATCGGTAAGGGCAGTCGATTCGAATTTACCGTCGTACTTGAGCACAGTGAATATGAACATAAGCCTCAAGTTAAGACAGATCTTGCTGATTATAATGTGTTGATTGTCGACGACAATGAAAGTAATCGATTGGTTCTCAATGAGCTACTGAATATGTGGCATGTGAAGGTCGTTGAATGCAAAAGCGCGCAAGAAGCATTAGATACCTTGGCAGACCATCAAGATTATTTCGATGCGGCCATACTCGACATGCAGATGCCCAAAATGGACGGTGCAGAGTTAGGTCGAAAAATTCGAATGCAGGGGCAGTATGATGATTTGCCTTTAATTATGATGAGTTCCACCGGGGAGATTGAAGACGCTGAAAAATTCGCAAACATTGGCTTCTCCGCCTATTTAATCAAACCTGTCATGCCAGAAGACATTCATGATGCTCTTGCAATTTGTATTGATAAGGGACTTAACTTTCAACAAGCAAAACCTTTATTAACTCAACAACATATTCAAATGTTACGAGTACAAGACGACGATGCTATTGAAGACGTTGAGCAAACGGCCGGGCGGGTTTTATTGGTTGAAGACAATATGATTAATCAAGAAGTGGCCTTAACTATTTTAGAAGAGCTGGGTCTTGATGTGGATATTGCTAATAATGGCCAAGAAGGCTTGGATAAATTGCAAGAACACGCAGATTATAAAATGATCTTTATGGATTGCCAGATGCCAGTTTTAGATGGTTACGAAGCAACTAAACGGATTCGAAATCTAGAGCAATACAAATACTTACCGATCATCGCCATGACGGCCAATGCTATGGCGGGTGATAAAGAAAAATGCCTAGATTGTGGGATGAATGACTATCTAGCAAAACCCATTAACCTTAATGATGTTAAGAAAATAATTCAAAAATGGTTAAGTTAGCGTTTATCTTTCTGTGTGTCTCTCTAGCGGCTTGCTCAGGGCCACATGTTGTTAAAACATCATTGGACTATGATTATTACCTGCCTGCCAAATATGCCTTAACCCCTCAGCACCAGCGCATTCATGTCAGTATTGACGATAAAACCCTTCAGCGCCCAGAACCCAGTTTACAATACGAATCTTTAAAATTGGGCTATAGCCTGATCCCAGCGCAAGCACAAATGCAGGTGTATGTGCACATGCAGCCATCTTTTTTGGTCCAGCGCTCACCTGTGACACGACAAGTGATTGAATATGATGAACACAATAAAGGTAAGGTTGGATATGTTGTCACGAATCGAGGTTTTATTCGCACCCCTTATAGCTTGGAGCTTGTTGATACCTTAGAGGAGGTATTGGTGTTTCAAACACAAGGAAATGGTAATTTCCCCATTGATGCGCCACCTTTACCAAAAAAAGTACAAACCCAGCAAGCGTTGTTGGAGGTGTTTTATGAAAAACGGGCTCGGGCAAGACAAGTGCTAATCGACGAAATATGGCAGAAATTGAAAGGTCGATACTTACAAGACATTCAGGTGACTTTTGCAAGAATGCAGTTTAAATTAGTCAGTGAACATGAAAATGAGCCGGTATTTAAGCAAGCATTTTCGTTACTTAAAAAAAATGACCAAGCAGCGGCGAAACAAGCCCTTGCCATATATAACCAAGCTTATAAGCAGTATGAAAAAAACGAGGATGACGCCAGTAAACGCATATTAAGTTATCTTAATGACGGTATTACGGCGGCCACCCAGATTGCCAATGACCCTAATCCTCAGCGTTTTAAAAAATAAATTCCCACTACTGTTCAAGTGGCTTGAGATCTTTAAATAATGCGAGTGCTTCTGGATTTTTAAGGGCGTCTGTGTTTTTTACGGCTCGACCATGAATCGTCTCACGCACAGCGACTTCTACTATTTTGCCACTTAATGTTCTAGGAATATCCGCTACTTGAATAATCACAGCAGGCACATGACGTGGGGTGGTATTTTGGCGAATGGTGGCTTTAATGAGTGTTTCTAATTCCTTTGTAAGTATTTCACCATCGCGTAACACAACAAATAAAACAACCCGAATATCTGAATCATCCTCTTTGAGGGTTTGTCCTATGGCAATGCTTTCAATGACGGCTTCAATCTTTTCGACTTGTCGATAAATTTCAGCGGTGCCAATGCGCACGCCACCAGGATTTAAAATTGCATCACTTCGGCCATGAATGATTAAACTGGTATAAGACTTTGTGTCTATTGTGTGTTCAATTTTTTCGGCAAAATCGCCATGGGCCCATATGTTGTTGAAGCGATTAAAGTAGCTATTAATGTACTTCTCATTGTTCGGGTCGTTATAAAAACCAATAGGCATGCTAGGAAACGGCTTTTCACAAACCAGCTCACCACGTTCGCCAGAATTAGCAGCAATGGCTTTGCCTGAATCATCAAATACATTCACCGCCATGCCCAGACCTAAGCATTGAAGTTCGCCTTTATAGACAGGCAAAATTGGATTGCCCAATGTAAAGCAAGAAACAATATCGGTGCCCCCTGCAATACTGCTTAGGCATACATCAGATTTAATATGCTGATAAACAAAATCAAAACTTTCATTACTCAAAGGCGAGCCAGTAGAAAGTATGGTTTTAAGGTGAATTAAGTCATGTTCTTGCTTAGGCTGATAATGGGCTTTTTCTAGGGCGCTGATGTACTTTGCACTGGTGCCAAAGATACTGATGTTTTCAGCTTGTGCCATATCCCATAAAACATGAGGGCCCGGATGAAAAGGCGAGCCATCATAAATAACCAAGGTTGCCCCAGTCATTAGGGTACTGACCATCCAGTTCCACATCATCCAACCACAGGTAGTGTAATAAAATAATGCATCACTTTGTTTGACGTCGGTATGAAACGCTAACTCTTTATAGTGTTGCAATAATGTTCCGCCAGCACTGTGTACAATGCACTTCGGTGCACCTGTGGTGCCAGAGCTATATAAAATATACAAGGGGTGATCAAAGGGTTGCGGGTTGAATTGAATGTCAGTGGCGTCATTATCTAAACAGGTTTGCCACAGTTGAACTGGTGGCTGGCAATCAAGTTCTATGCTTGCTTGTTTGCCTGAAATGTTTAAATCCGTGTACGGCACCACAATGACGTGCTCGATGCTGTGCAGTTGCTGGAGTATAGGGTTTAATTTTTTAAGACTATTGAGTGTTTTACCGGCATAAAAATAACCGTCAGTGGTGAGTAATACCTTGGGTTTGATTTGACCAAAGCGATCCAGTACTCCTTGCATACCAAAGTCTGGTGAGCAACTTGACCAGACAGCGCCTAGGCTTGTGGCCGCCAACATGGCAATAATGGCTTCGGGCACATTAGGCATAAAGCCAACAACACGATCTCCTGGTTCAACGCCTAAAGATTTAAGGTGATCACTGAGCTTTGCTACATGACTATATAGTTGAGCATAACTCAGTTGTTGCTGCTTGCCGCGCTCGTCGTAAGAAACAATGGCTTTGCTGTCATCGCGAAATTTTAATAGGTTTTCAGCAAAATTAAGCTGAGCGCCACTAAACCATTTTGCACCAGGCATCTTATCGCCGTGCTCTAATACACTGGTATAAGGGGCATGTTGAGTAAACGCGCCGAACTCCCAAACATACTTCCAAAATAAATGGGGTAAGCGAACGGAAAAATCATGTAGGGCCTGATAGTGCTGAACATTATGACCGTCTTCGCCGATGAAATTCATCAGGGCTTTCATATTGCTTTGCTCAATACGCACGGAAGAAGGGGACCATAAAGGGCTTGTCATACTGGGCTCCAACAAGGTTTTTATCATTATAAGCGCGTAATCTTGCGTCAAAACCTAACATTTGTGAAATTTATAATACTAGCTAATTGATAGATTATAGTAATTAATCGATCAAACCAAGCGCTTGCTTGGTTTGATCGATTGCGATAAGGTAGGGAAACGCTGCCAGTTTTAATGTGCATTTTGAATATCGGGGAAAATAAAAATGAGCGATAAAGTCGTTATTACCTGCGCCCTTACTGGGGTATTAACCAATCCAGAGCAACACCCAGTACCAGTGACAGCCAAGCAAATGGCGGCTTCTGCCAAAGAGGCTTATGACGCAGGTGCCAGCTGCATGCACATTCATTTTCGCCAGCAAACCCAAGGTAAAGGACACTTGCCTTGCTGGGAACCAGAAGTGGCCCTTGAGATCAGTGATGCTATTCGTGAAGCCTGCCCTGGTGTCATTATTAATTACACCACAGGTACGATTGGTCGTGATCAACAGGGTCCGATTGACTGCATCAAAATGGGCAAGCCAGAAATCGCGGCCTGTAATGCAGGCTCTTTGAATTACCTAAAAACCCGCTCTAACGGTACTTGGGCTTGGCCACCGATGTTATTTCAAAATACTGTAGATAAGATTCAAGAATTACTTGAAGTGTGCAAAGAAGAAGGCTGTCGTCCTGAGTTTGAATGCTTTGATTTGGGGATTGTACGCAGTGTGGGTATGTTCCAAGAAGTAGGCATGTGGGACAAACTGGATTACAACCTAGTGATGGGTGTGAATTCCGGTATGCCGGCTGACCCAGATTTATTACCGATTATTTTGAAATACCTGAAACCGGGCAGCCATTGGCAGGCCACGGTTATTGGCCGTGAAGAAGTGTGGAGTGTGCATAAAAAAGTAGCAGAGCTGGGCGGTAATTTACGCACAGGTCT
>JBNMQC010000062.1:0-12328 GCA_051277445.1 Bermanella sp.
CCAATGCACAAATAAACCTTATTACTAGCGAGTAAATATACGCTCAGAAATCTCAAATACGACGGCATCCGCAGACACCTTGTTAGGCCATCTTTCGCCGACTAAATCAATCATGGCTTTTCTCACCGCCACATTTGCCCAGCCATCTTTCTTCAAGCTGGCGCTGGCCACTTGCACACCTTCTACTGTGGCAACATTGGCCTGTAATTCGCTATTTTGACTGCTTAACTTAGCCACTAACATAGGCAAATTGGCCGATGCCATATTGCGCCCTTTAGGGTAGTTAACTTGCCCGCCCATCCACACTAATTGGCCGCTGGCTTGATCGCTTTCGCCCGACACGAAGTCATAGACAAGATTGATGTTAGTTAATTCGATATCACCATTTATTTGCGTTTTAGATTGCGCAATGACACGGTTAACCAGCCCGGCACTTACAAAGCCGTTGGTGTCATCCATGGTGAGGGTTTGCGTAAGAGCATTGAAAGTAAACTGGCTACGGAGCTCGGCAACATTAGAGTGTACAGACAGTTCCGCTTGGATGTTACCCGCCAACAAGCTCAATGGGTACAATGACCATTTGCTGGATACTTGTCCGCTCATTGGGTGCTTCACTACCACTTCACCTTGCCAAAGCGTTCCGGATACAGCCAAAACATCAACCGGTAAGTTGCTTGGGGCCAGCACTCGATACACCACATTCAATGGCATCAAGACGATTAAGCAAACAATATAAACAACAATACTGACGGCAATTAAGCGTTTATTTCCTTTGGCCTTGGCCACTATTCTACAACCTTGTACAAATCTAAGGGGCACCATTGTAAAGCAGGTGAGCGGCACTGTAACGCGACTGTATGACAAAAAAGTGAAACAAAACCGTAAAATTTGACAAAATATTCGACGAAGTGAGCCAACGCACAAAAAACAAACAGTATTTTTAGAGCAAAAAAAAGGCCTCCCTTAGGAGACCTTCTTTTTTAGCTTCTGGGATTAAAGACAGAATTACATCATTCCGCCCATGCCACCCATTCCGCCCATGCCACCCATGTCAGGCATACCAGCGCCTTTTTCTTCTGGGATGTCGGCAACCATAGCTTCAGTGGTGATCATTAAACCACCAATTGATGCCGCCGCTTGTAAAGATGAACGGGTGACTTTCGCAGGGTCAAGAATACCCATTTCGATCATGTCACCGTATACGCCAGTGGCTGCGTTGTAACCAAAGTTGCCTTCACCAGACTTCACTTTATCCACAACCACAGAACCTTCATCACCCGCGTTAGCCGCGATTTGACGAATCGGCGCTTCCATCGCACGCAGCGCTAGAGCAATACCGACATTCTGATCATCGTTATCGCCTTGAACCGTTACCTTGCTCAATGCACGAATCAGCGCAACACCACCGCCGGCAACCACGCCTTCTTCAACGGCTGCACGAGTCGCTTGAAGCGCATCTTCAACGCGGTCTTTTTTCTCTTTCATTTCGATTTCAGAGCCCGCGCCCACTTTGATCACGGCAACACCGCCAGCTAGTTTCGCTAGACGCTCTTGCAGCTTCTCTTTATCGTATTCAGACGTAGAAGCATCGGCTTCAGCACGAATTTGATCACAACGGCTCTTAACTTCAGACTCAACGCCTGCACCGTCAACAATCACAGTGTTTTCTTTGTCGATTACGACTTTCTTAGCTGTGCCTAGGTCTTCTAAAGTGGTGGTTTCTAAGCTCATGCCCACTTCTTCAGAGATCACTTTACCACCTGTAAGAATGGCAATATCTTGCAGCATAGCTTTACGACGATCACCAAAACCAGGTGCTTTAACCGCGGCTACTTTGAAGGTGCCACGCATGGTGTTCACAACCAAGGTTGCAAGGGCTTGACCTTCAACGTCTTCCGCTACGATCAATAGTGGACGGCCAGACTTGGCTACCGCTTCTAGTAGAGGAATGATTTCTTGTAGGTTGTCGATTTTCTTATCCGCTAGAAGAATCACAGGGTTCTCTAGTTCAACATTCATTTTTTCTTGATTGTTGATGAAGTAAGGCGACAAGTAACCGCGATCGAACTGCATACCTTCAACCACTTCAAGTTCGTCTTGCAGGCCTTGACCTTCTTCAACCGTGATCACGCCTTCTTTACCAACGCGTTCCATGGCTTGAGCAATCAAATCACCCACTGTGCTATCAGAGTTCGCTGAGATCGTACCTACTTGAGCGATTGACTTACCGTCAGCACATGGTTGCGCTAATTTAGCTAGCTCTTCAACCACCGCAGCCGTCGCTTTATCGATACCGCGTTTTAGGTCCATTGGGTTCATGCCAGCGGCTACTGACTTAAGGCCTTCGTTGATGATGGCTTGAGCCAATACGGTTGCCGTCGTAGTACCGTCACCCGCTTTATCGTTTGCTTGAGACGCCACTTCTTTAACCATCTGTGCGCCCATGTTTTCGAACTTGTCTTCAAGCTCAATCTCTTTCGCCACAGACACACCATCTTTAGTGATGGTTGGCGCACCAAAAGATTTATCTAGTACAACGTTACGACCCTTAGGTCCTAGCGTTACTTTTACTGCGTCTGCTAAAACGTTTACACCCGCCAGCATTTTTTTGCGGGCGCTATCACTAAAAATTACTTCTTTAGCCATGATTCAATTCCTTAATAATATACTTTTGATAATAACAATATGAATTGAAGATTAAGCTTCAATGATGCCGTAGATTTCGCCTTCGCTCATAATCAATAGCTCTTCACCATCGATTTTTACCGTGTTAGTACCGTATTGACCAAACAGCACAGTATCACCCACTTTGACAGCTAGGGCTTGTACATCACCATTTTGCAAAATGCGGCCAGTACCGACTGCGACAACTTCACCTTGGTTCGGTTTTTCCGCAGCTGCGCCAGGAAGCACGATACCGCCAGCCGTTTTAGTTTCTTCTTCTTTACGACGAACAACGATTCGGTCGTGTAACGGACGGATTTTCATTAACGTATCTCCAAACGAGTTTCAGTGTTAAATGGCTGAGACAGCCAATTCTTTTATTATTAAGTGACTTAACGTCACCGTATTAAAATTTGTGTACTTAAGATGGGGACGGCAAAGTGGAATTCAACACCTAGCCTGCGTTTTTTTTCAATTAATCTTCGCGACGGTACTGGCCTTCAATCACATTACCGCCATCGTCTTGCCCCTTGCCTTGACTAGGCGCTTGTGTCCCCGGCTGAATAATGACGCCTTTTTGTAAAATAGCCGCCGCCAAGCTATTGCGTACAAATGGCAAAAGGCCAATTAAGGCTAGAGTGTCGGTTACAAATCCAGGGATCAGCAACAATGCGCCACAAATGAAAACCATCAAACCACTTAATACCGTCTGAGCGGGCATCTGCCCTTGTGCTATCTGCTCTCGCACTAGGCTCAACGTGCGAAACCCTTGAGTTTTAATCAAAAACACACCTAAAAAAGCGGTACATAAGGTCATGAAAACCGCGGTCATAGCACCCAATTTACCGCCCACCTGGGCAAATACAGCCACTTCTATTAGGGGCAATAAGACCAATAACAATAAAAATCTCATAATTTCTCTCTTTTTTACCAAGTTACCTTAATGGTGGTGTTGTTTTTGCTTTTCAAGGATAACCATCGTTTTTTTGACGCGGAGATACCATGCAAGAACTGATCGTCATTTTAGATACCAGCATCAAGGTCACCCTTGGTGCCATGATTGCCGGCTTATCTGGCTACTGGCTTTCGGGCATGCGTATTAAGCATAACCGAGCTCAACAGCGCCTAGACCACCAGCGTGATTTATTAGAAGGCATTGCGCAACAGGCAGAGCAAGTGCATCACGTATTCATGAAGTACTTCGAATTAATGAACGAGTATATGAATGCCACCAAAAACCGCTATGACTGGCCTCAAAGCCGTCGTAGCGAGCTTTACCTCGTTTTGGATGAGCTGGTTCATAGCTTCAATGAGCTCACGGCCGCCGAATCTAAGCTATTGTTACTCAATGAAAAGCCGCTTTATAAAAGTCTGCGCAAGTTTCGCAGCAAGGTGATCTTTTTCCGACGCCACTTTTATATCGACAAAAAAGACTTAAATGAACAAGAAGCTCAAGACATCAAGCGTGAAGTGAGCAAGCTTCGAGAACAGTTTTTTGATGCCTTAAGCCACCGCTATGCGGAAGTCTAAACCTATTTAGTTGTAACCTGTAATTGTTGTGTAGACCGCTTGCCCCGAGGTTTCCTCGGGGCTTTTTTATGTACAGGATGTACGGTATAGCGCGGTGCTATGGAGACCCAATACACTCACTGGGTTCATGGGGCCAGCTTTGGCAAAGAGCGCATCCCCTCCGACCAAATCCTCCATTGTTGTCAGCTCGTTAATCCTTGATTGACAACCTAGCCATCCCTTTTATAATGCCCGCCATCTTAGGGGAGTAGCCTGCCAATTCTTTTGGTGATGCTGTCAACATAATTGAGCCATCAATGGCTTATGGTGGCATCGTGTGATGAGTTCTATGCTCTCGCATCGGCAAGACTTAAGGTAAATAGCAACCCCAATGGCGGGAGGTTGTTGTTTGCCTTTTGCTCGAATCCCGCCGGAGCTTTTCAATGGAAGCCTTATTCACCTCCACTCTTACCGTGGCCCTTGCCGAAATTGGCGATAAAACCCAGCTTCTGTCTTTATTACTTGCCGCGCGTTTTTCAAATAAGTGGGCCATCATTGCGGGGATTCTATTAGCCACCATCGTCAACCATGGTTTAAGCGCTTGGCTCGGTCAGTACTCCATTCAATGGCTCAGCAGCGATTGGGTTCAGTATTGCTTATCTGCCAGTTTTATCGCCATCGGTTTATGGATTCTTATCCCAGATAAAATGGACGAAGACACCAACCTCATGGCCAATCTGGGGCCATTCGTCGCCACCACCGTTTTATTCTTCCTAGCTGAAATTGGCGACAAAACCCAAGTGGCCACCGTGGTCCTTGGAGCGCAATACCAAAGTCTTTTCTGGGTCACGTTGGGCACCACCATAGGTATGTTGCTGGCCAATATTCCGGTGATTTATTTTGGTGAAGCCTTAATGAAACACTTACCGCTGAACACTACCCGTATTTTAGCCGCCGGCTTATTCATTATCATGGGTATCGTTACCGGCTTTTGGCCTCGTGGATAAGATGAGCCTTGCCTTGTATTGGCGAACCCAGCAGAAAACGCTAAGGTAGGTGCCCGTTTTCTGCCACTTTTTATAAGGCTACGTTATGCAAATTGAAAACAGCGTCATTGTCATCACAGGTGCCGCCCAAGGTTTAGGGCAATCCATGGCGCTTTATCTAGCAAAAAAACACGCCAAATTGGCCCTCATCGATTTAGATGCCGATAAGCTCGCCTCAACACAGGCTTTGTGTGAAGAGGCAGGCAGCCCGCAGGTAAAGCACTACCTTTGTAATGTGGCCAAAGAAGACGACGTGGAGCAGACATTTCAAGGCATTAGTAATGACTTTGGCGCACTCCATGCGCTGGTGAATAACGCCGGGATTCTGCGTGACGGCTTGCTTATTAAACACAAAGACGGCGAGTTCACTAAGTTGCCATTATCCCACTGGCAAAGCGTAATCGATGTAAACCTGACAGGTGTCTTCTTGTGTGGCCGCGAATTCGCTTATCAGAGCGCTAAAACGCAGCAAGCGGGTTGCATCATCAATATTTCAAGCATCTCCCGCGCAGGCAACATGGGGCAAAGTAATTACAGCGCCGCGAAAGCGGGCGTAGCGTCATTAACCGTGGCGTGGGCAAAAGAGCTCTCAGGTTACGGTATTCGCAGTAACGCCATCGCACCGGGCTTTATCCGTACCGATATGACCGCCAGTATTCGTGAAGATGTCCTTGCGAAGATGACGGCCATGATCCCAGCTAAACGCATGGGCGAAGCGGATGAAATCGCCCACAGCGTGGCCTTTTTACTGGAAAACGACTACATGAACGGCCGAATTATTGAGCTCGATGGTGGCTTGAGAATCTAACAGTGCAAACCTATGCCAACAAAGCCTGCACATCCAAAATTTAGGACTAGACTTACAAGAAGGTTAGAAGGTTCTAAATGGAGGACAATTATGTCCATGGGCTTGCGCAGTAAGTTATTAGCAATTATTGGTACTGGTATCCTAGGTGTCGGCATCATTAGTGGCATCTCTTTTTTATCACTGTCTGACAAGGTCAGTGAGTTTGAAGGGGTGCTTGATCACGACGTCGCATCGGCACTGGCCGCCGATGCCATGGCACTGGAATTTAAAATCCAAGTGCAGGAATGGAAAAACGTGCTGCTACGCGGCAAAGACGACGCCAAGCGCGAAAAATACTGGAATAACTTCCAAAAGCAGCATGACAAGGTGCAAGAGCTTGGCAAAAAAGTCACGAGTCTCAGTACCAACCCTGAGATTAAACAACAAACCAACGCGTTTTTAGCTGAACACAAAGCACTTTTAGCCAAATACACAACCGGTTTCGATGCCTTTACCAATGCGGGCTATGACCATGTGACAGGGGATAAAGCCGTTTCAGGCATTGACCGCGCTCCAACCAAAATGGCTACCCAGTTAACGGAGCTTGCGTTCAACGAGGCCAAGGACCATAGCGAAAAGGCATCCGCTGCCGCTCATACAACCGTGATCACTGGAATGGGCATTATCTTATTAACCATGTTAGTCACCTTCTTTGTAGCCTCTGTCTTAATTAATCGTTGGATATGCCACCCTATTACCCAAGCTAGGAAATACATCTCTGATCTGGCTAAAGGTCAGCTGGATTTCATAGTTGACCGTCGCCAAGGCAATGATGAAGTCGCTCAAATGTATGATGCGGTATCTCAGCTGCAGCAAAATTTAAATGAAGGCGCTTCTGCCATCAGCGACTCCATCACCCAGTTAAGCGCAGGGGCTCAATCACTGCATGCCATTGCCAGCACTATTCAAAATGGCACCCATGACCAATACCAACGTACCGATCAGATGGCCACCGCCATTACTGAGATGTCCGCTGCATCAGCAGAGGTGGCAAGACACGCTCAAGATGCCGCAGGCGTGGCCAATAGCGTTGAAAAATCGGCTTCAACTGGGGTGGGGATCATGCGACACGCCATTGCCAGTATTAATGCCACTAGCGAACAAATTGCCAGTACGGCTGAAGTCGTCCGTAATTTAGAGTTAGATACTAAAAATGTGGGAACGGTACTGGATGTCATAAAAGGCATCGCCGAACAAACCAACTTACTGGCCCTAAATGCCGCCATTGAAGCCGCTCGCGCGGGTGAGCAAGGCCGAGGGTTTGCTGTGGTGGCCGACGAGGTACGTACCTTGGCTCAGCGTACTCAAGAAAGTACGGCTGAAATTCATACGATTATTGAGAATGTTCAAAACGGTGCCCTCAATGCGGTAACCGCCATTGAGTCTGGTCAAAGCCGAACAGAAGAAAGTGTCACGCAAGTGAATCAAGCCGGGGAAACCATCGAGAACATCAGCCGTGATATTCAGCAAATCTTGGGGACCAACGAGCAGATTGCTCAAGCAGCGCAGGAACAAAGCAGTGTATCGGACGATATTTCTCAAAATGTAAACGAAATAACCAGCATTGCGGAAGACAGCTCTAAACACGCAAAAGAAACCCTTGCCCTGAGTGAACAACTCAAAGGCATGTCCGACACGTTGCGAGTACAAATACGTAAATTGAAAGCCAGCTAAAAAGCGCCTGTGTTAACATGCAGGCATGAACTTTGAAGATATTATCTACACCGAGCTTAGCCAAATCCCCTTCGGCCATACCATGAGTTATGGCCAGCTGGCTCGTCGAGCAGGGTTTCCAAACTACGCTCGACAAGTGGGCCGGGTATTAAAAAATCTGCCAAAAAATACCCAGCTCCCTTGGCATCGAGTGGTCAATAGCCAAGGCAAGATCAGCTTTCCGGCTCAGTCAGACGGTTACAAAGAACAACGGGGCCGGCTCATCAGTGAAGGCATCCCTGTGATCAATGATAAAACTAAGAAGCGTTACTTTCTTGGCTAACTTCTCGCTCATGAACAATTAAAGATCGCTGTGCCAGCACCACCAAAAGCAAGATGGGCAGGCCGATCAAGCCAGTAAAAATGAAAAACCCGGGGTAACCAATGCTCTCCACTATACTGCCCGAATAACCCGCTAACACCTTGGGTATCAGGGTCATAAGTGAGGAGAATATGGCGTATTGCATGGCGGTAAATTGTACGTTCACCAAACTTGATAAAAAGGCCACAAATGCCGCCGTCGCAATGCCTGCAACTAGGTTATCTGCTGAAACCACCGCATACAAAACAAACACATTTTTACCGGCAAAATACAATGCAATGAACATCATATTGGTCACCACAACCAATAAGGCGCTGATGAACAATACCCGCATCACACCATGGCGCATGACCCAAATCCCCCCAAGAAAGCCGCCAATAATCGTCATGGCCAAACCAAAGAACTTCACCGCATTGGCGATATCCACTTTGGTGAAACCTAAATCTTGGTAAAACAGATTACTCATGACCCCCAACACAATATCGCTGATACGGTACAAGCCAATTAGAGCCAACAATAACCAAGCGGTCTTTACGCCATAATCATCAAAGAACTGCTTAACTGGCGAAACGTAGCTGTGTGCCAGCATTTGTCGGTTCACCACACCCACTGAGATACAAAGCTTGCCCAGCATGACGGCGATGCAAAGCGCAAACCCTAAACGCAATAGCTCAATGCTAAACCCAGCCAATGCCTTGTTATTTAAGGCTTCACTCAAGAGCACTTTTGCTTGATCCGACAGGTCCCGGCTCAAATAAAAACACACAACAAAACCTACGACACACACAAAAAAAGCCAACAGTAATCCTAAGTACTCATTGGCTGCATGAGAAAACTGTGACGCTCGCTTTAAAGGCTCTGAAATTAACAACGTCGCCACGACACCCACTAAGCCAAACAAGGCCATAGCGTAGTATGTGTATTGCCATGCTTCATAAAGATATAGCTCGGTGGTAGAGCCTAAATAACTGGCCAAGTACAAAGCACCGGCACCCGCCACAATCATGGCCACGCGATATCCAGCAATATAAGCGGCACTTAATAAGCCTTGCATGTCCGCTGATGCCACTTCGATGCGGTAGGCATCAATAGAAATGTCTTGAGTGGCGGCAGAGAATCCGAGCAAAACCGCGCCCAGTGCCATCCATATGAGGTCTGTTTCAATAATGGGATTGGAAGATGCCATGATACAAATAGCACTAATGATGCCCGCTTGGGCGAGTAACAACCATGAGCGGCGCAAACCCAAAACCTTGGTTAAAAAAGGCAGTGGCAGACAATCAACCAACGGGGCCCAAACAAATTTAAAGCTGTAACCCAAGGCTGCCCAACTAAAATACGTTACCGTAGACTTGCTAATCCCCGCCTCACCCAACCACAAAGACAATGATGAAAAGATCAGCATCAATGGTAGGCCGGCTGAAAAGCCCAGCAGAAGCATAAAAAAAACTTGGCGCTGAAACAGCGCCTTAAGACTTTCAGCCCAACTGTGCTGGGCTTGAAGGGATTTAATGTCCATTAATCTTTAAAGTTCTTAAACTGCAATGGCATGATGATGGACTCATCGTTCTTCCAAAGAGCCATGGCTTCTTGCAAATCATCACGCTTTTTACCAGTAACTCGGATGGTTTCACCCTGAATAGCAGCCTGCACTTTAAGCTTGTTGTCTTTGACCATTTTCACCATCTTTTTGCTCAGGTCTTTATCAATCCCTTGCTGTAAAGTGGCTGTCATTTTGACCAATTTACCCGCACCCGTGAGTTTGCCGTATTCAAGGCAACTCACTTTAATACTGCGTTTGATTAAACTGGCTTCAAGAATGGGTTTCATTTGATCAATGTGGAATTCTTCATTGGCGGTCATGGTGATGACGCTTTCTTTTAGCTCAAACGACGCGTTCTTCCCTTTTAAATCATAACGGCGCTCTAGCTCACGGTTCGCCTGGTCTACAGCATTACTGGCTTCGTGATGATCAATCTCTGAAACAACATCAAACGATGGCATAGTTATCTCCTAACAAATGGAATCATAAATAAGGCCCAATTCTAACGGCCTAAAGAAAAAATTCATGTGTTATTTGCAAAGTGGTCAAAAACTGACAATACAAGTGACGCCAAACCGCCAATGCTGGTAAAACACATGATGTAGGCTACTTTTTAACTATGGACAAAAAAATTAGCCTAGATTTGGCGCATCAACACTATTATTTACATATTCCCAGCGCTCAACAGCAAGCTTTATTTCGCTGTGTTTTCGCATATGACGCGCTTTTGTCTTCCCTAGAGCAGCATCCAGATATCGATCTTTACGGGTACTGTTTATTCCCAGACGGCTTGCATTTATTAGCCCTAAGCCATAAAGCACCCAGTCAATGGTTAGAATCCTGGTTGATGAATTACAACCAATGGCATCAAGAGACCAGTAACGAAACCGGCTATCTATTTGATGATGAAAATATCCATCAAGTACTCATACAACCCAAGCATTTAAGCAAAACATTACGCCACATTCATTACTTACCAATTCAACGCAAGCTATGTAGCTCACCTGAGCAGTTCTTATACAGCTCATACCATGACTATACTGGCACTCAGAATACAGGGGTGAATACCGATACCATTCTGGCTATTTTGTCCCCTCATTACGGTCAACGCTTACGCCGTTTTCATGATTTTATGGCCGTGGCCAATACAGAAAATACATCGATCTTTTGCACTGGTAACCATGATTATTATTTAGCCTACGCCGATGCACACTACTTAATGCAAGCTCGATCTAGCTACCAAACAAAAATCAATAACGCTGACGAAAGTGAACACTTAATAACTTGGCAGCGTTGTGTTCAATGTTTAGTCGAAGCCAGTGAACTGGATATTGAGTACTGGCTTGGCCAGCAACGCCACCACAGCCTACCGGATGCCCATTACCTTCTCGCCTGGCTTTTTACCCAGGTGGCAAAAGGTCCGCTGTATATTGCAGCCAAGCAACTGGGCATCGATGAAACCACCCTGACCCTTAAAATAAATTCTATTCACATACACCACCCTGCTAAGTATTTACGGTATATTGAGCGTTCTTGGAAAACCGTCACCGTCTAACGCTTACTATGCATGATATTTACATCCTAGGTTCAGGTGCCATGGGCAGTCTATGGGCCAGCTACTTTCATCCAAAGCAATCATTGCACTTTATTCAGCGCCAAGCCTCAGCTGAGGGCTATGTATTCAATATTCTACCTAGCAACATGAAAATCCATGGCCGCAGTACTCAAGCGCAAGATATTCGCAGCCCAATTGAATATTTAATCGTTGCAACTAAGGCTTATGATGCACTTGAGGCTATAAGCAGTGTCAGTCAGCACCTAACCTCCAATAGCCAAGTAATCCTCTTACAAAATGGACTCGGCTCTCAGCAAGCCATTAGTGAAGCGTTTCCAAACATTAAACTTTACGGCTGCAGTTCAACCGAAGGGGCGTATAAAAAAAATGCTCACACCCTGGTGCACGCAGGCAAAGGCACCAATAGTATTGGCCCTTTAAATCATCAAGCCACACTAACGGATTTAACCAGTTGGCTACCAGATTCACAGTTTGAATGGCATGACGACATTCATCTTATTATGTGGCGTAAGTTCATGATCAACTGTGCGATTAATCCTCTAACCGTTCTATATGACTGCCAAAACGGTGAGTTAATTAAGCAAGATGAGTACTTAGCCCATATGCAACGCATCTGTATAGAAATCGATGCCGTGACGCAAAGATTACACTACCCATTAGCCAGCGCATTTGATTTAGCCAAGCATGTGTGCGCTCTAACAAGTAATAACTTTAGCTCCATGTTGCAAGATAAACGAAACAGCCAACGCACCGAAATCCACTTCATGACAGGTTACTTACTAGAACAAGCCAAGAAGCTTGATATCCCATGCCCAGAGAACCAGAAACTCTTCCAAACACTCACCGCCAGCTAACCTTGGCTCATATTAAAAACTAAGGTAGTCTGAGGCTAATATTCATACTGCTGATATTTATAACAATTATGCGTGAGTTTTTTCGCCAGCTAAAAGTACGTCAAAAAGTCTTTATGCTACTAGCCATTGCCATGGTCGGCATATCGTTGCTTAACGTGGGGAGTAATTTTTGGCTGGCCACGCAAAATCCAATTCAACAGCACCTGTCCGTTCTTACCCCCCTACTTCATGGCTCAGAGACAAAAGACTTTAAT
>JBNMQC010000063.1:0-12292 GCA_051277445.1 Bermanella sp.
ACATCTACAAGACGCTCTAATTCACTTCGCCCTGCTGGGATACCGATGCGCTCTTGCCATAAGACCATGCCATTTTTGACATTGAGGCCAACCACTTTACCGCTGGCGAAACCCGCAATCACGCTACCACCGTGGAAGATTGGTTGCGATGTGCCGCGCAGGGACAAGTTAGGCAGGTTACTGTCGTAACTCCAGCGCGGCTTGCCATTTGCGATCTCTAGCACGTGCAGTTTGCCATCAACGGTTTGCAAGGCAATCGCGTCACCTTGAACAACCGGCACAGCAAGTACTTCTGACTTAATATTTTTACGCCAGGCTTCACTGCCATCTTTAATATTCAGAGCTATTACATCGCCATTAGCGGTGGCAACGTAGCCTTTGTCGTCATGCACCGCCATCGCGGCGGTAATCTCGGTATCAAGATTTGTCGACCAAACAATATCGCCGTCTTCCATGGTGAGTGCTTCAACCAGACCATTGGCACTGGCCACATAGATCAAACCATTATCAATCGCAGGCTGAAGGCGAGCATAGGCTTGACCCATGCCACTGCCGACCTGATGACGCCATTGCTGAGATAAGCTGATCTCTTCATCGATGCCGTCTAGGGCTTTAGGGCCTAGGTCTTGTTGCTCTTTCTTATCATTGCTTGAACATGCCGCTAAACTCACCAGCAATAATGCAACCAATAAACGCATTAGTTCGCCACCGCAAGATCATCAAGTTTCATGTTAAGAATTGGGTTGTTCGCACCAATACGCTGCGCTTCAACCACGGCTTCACTGTATGCATCACGAGCACCGGCTTGATCACCTTTGGCCAATAATGCATCGCCTTTCGCTTCATAATATTCAGCACTGAATGCGGTGCTGTTATCCGCAGCTAACAAGCTCAAAGCTTCATCTAGTTTTTCTTGTGCAGTATAGATACGAGCTAAACGCACAGTGGCTAGGTGACGCAGTGCGTCATCTGAGGTGTTGTTTTTAACTGCTTCAAGCTCGGCAGCCGCTGCATCTAGATCACCAGCATCAACCGCATCTTTGGCTTTAAATAGGCCTGCAAACTGTGCATAAACCGTAGAGCCGTATTCGTTTTTCAACTGATCAAGCAATACCGCACGACGGCCTTTGTCTTCTTCAGCTTCGCTGTTTTGTAGGGTGAGTACTTCTTGATAAACAACAGACGCAGCTTCACCCGATGCTTGTTGCTGACCTTGATAACCTTGATAACCAAACCAGCCACCTAGTACAACCACAAGGGCCACCATGGTTTGTTTACCGTTTTCTTTCCACCAATTTTTGATGGCTTCTACTTGTTCTTCTTCTGTGCGCATGTCGGTCATGATTTGGCTCCGATTTTTTATTCTAATTAAGGCTGAACAAATGCCTGTTGATCTAATGAAAGTCAGTCGCTGAGGGCAACGACTGTATCGTAATTTAATCTGCTTTTATAGCGCCTGGGTAAACCAAGCGGCTAAGTCGGAATGGGTAACACTCACCTGTTCAGACTGATCACGTAATGGCTTAATACCTGCCAAGCTATTAGCCACTTCGTCTTCGCCTAGAATCAGTGCGAACTGCGCACCGCTTTCATTGGCTTTTTTCATTTGTTTCTTAAAGTTACCGCCACCCATATGCATTTGTAATCGCAAATGGGGTAATTGCTCACGTAACTGCGCGGCCACTTGCATAGCCGCGGTTGTGACATTACCAACCGCAACCAGATACACATCTAGGTAGTTATGAACCGCTTGGGGAATCACATCCAGCGCTTCTAGCATCAAGATCAAGCGCTCAATGCCCATGGCAAACCCCACGGCTGGCGTTGGCTTGCCACCAAGTTGTTCTACCAAACCATCGTAACGGCCACCGGCACACACGGTACCTTGAGCGCCAAGCTCGGTGGTGACCCACTCAAATACGGTTTTGCTGTAATAGTCTAAACCACGTACCAGGCGAGGGTTGATTTCGTATTCGACGCCAACCGCATCTAAAAGTGCCCTTAATTGGCTAAAATGTTCAGCGGACTCTTCATCAAGATAATCAAAGAAATCCGGTGCATCATTCAATAATGTTTGGGTTTGTTCGTTTTTAGAATCCAAAATACGTAATGGATTACTCTCTAAACGACGCTGACTGTCTTCATCTAGCTCGTCTTTGCGTGCCGATAAGTACTCAACAAGCGCCGCTTTGTAATTGGCACGGGCTTCGTTGCTGCCCAGTGTATTAAGTTGTAACGTCACCTTGTCGCGAATATTCAAACGCTGCCAAAGCAAGTGGGTCATGACGATTAATTCGGCGTCGATATCCGGACCAGCCATACCAAAAGTTTCAACACCAATTTGGTGAAACTGACGATAACGGCCTTTTTGTGGGCGCTCGTAACGGAACATCGGGCCCATATACCAAAGACGCTGACGTGCATTGTTGGCAATTAATTGGTGCTCATCACAGGCACGTACACAACTTGCAGTGCCTTCTGGGCGAAGCGTTAAACTATCACCATTGCGATCGTCGAAGGTGTACATTTCTTTTTCAACGATGTCGGTCACTTCACCGATAGAGCGTTTAAAAAGACGAGTCTCTTCTACCATTGGCATGCGGATTTCTTGATATCCGTGGCCATCTAAAACCGCTTTCACTTGATCTTCTAAATAGCGCCATACTTGGGTCTGACCCGGTAGTATGTCGTTCATTCCGCGAATGGCTTGAATATTTTTCTGCGCCAAAATGTTTTCCTTAAATTCTGTGTCGTAAGGGTTAGCTTACACTTTTGCAATAATCGATGCGTCTGCAGCTTCTTTTTCAGCCACTTTACGGCGGATCATTTTCTCTAAGTTATCCACCAAGTTCTCATTATCCAGCTTTCCGTTTGGCACACCGTCTTCATATACCAAGTTGTTTGGGTTACCACCGGTTAGGCCTAAATCGGTTTCTTTTGCTTCGCCTGGACCATTGACCACGCAGCCAATAACCGATACATCAAGCGGCGTTAAAATATCTTCAACACGGGTTTCTAACTCGTTCATGGTTTTCACCACATCAAAGTTTTGACGTGAGCAGCTTGGGCAAGCAATAAAGTTGATGCCTTTACTGCGCAGCTTTAAGCTTTTTAAAATATCAAAGCCCACTTTAATTTCTTGAACCGGGTCTGCCGCCAATGACACACGCAAGGTGTCACCGATACCATCCATTAATAACATGCCTAAGCCCACAGAGCTTTTTACCGTACCACTACGTAAACCGCCCGCTTCTGTAATACCGAGATGCAAAGGCTGCTCAATTTGCGACGCAATCTGGCGATAAGCCGCCACGGTCATGAATACGTCGGAGGCTTTTAAACTTAATTTAAAATCAGGAAAATTTAAGCGATCTAAAATATCAATATGGCGCATGGCACTTTCCACCAAGGCTTCGGGTGTTGGTTCGCCATATTTTTTCTGTAAATCTTTTTCTAAAGAGCCTGCATTTACACCAATACGAATAGGAATACCATGGTGACGAGCCGCATCAACAACAGCGCGTACTCGGTCTTCACGACCAATATTACCAGGGTTTATGCGTAAACAGTCGGCGCCTAACTCCGCCACGCGTAATGCGATTTTGTAATCAAAATGAATGTCGGTAACCAGTGGAACACTCACTAGTTTTTTAATCTCACCAAATGCTTCAGCCGCTTCCATTGAAGGCACACTCACACGCACAATATCGGCACCCACATCTTGTAGTGCTTTTATTTGCGCAACCGTCGCCGCCACATCGCAGGTTTCTGTGTTCGTCATGCTTTGCACAGCGATGGGCGCATTGCCACCAACGGGAACATTGCCCACCATGATTTGACGGGAAACACGACGCTTAATTGGAGACTGACCTTGCTTATTCATAAGGGGTAATTAACTCAATTCTGGCTGGTGCGGTAACGCTTGTATTCATCTGAACGCGGGAAACGCTTTTTCAATTTAAACGCATAACTGGCTTCGGCGTTTTTATCACGACTGGCTTTCGCAAGCATGGCGCCTGTATATAAGCTTGCAGCATTATGCGGCAACTGGCGCTCACGCAGAGTGGTTTCAAAGCGACCAAACCAACGCTGGGCGATATCCGCACGGTTACGTTGCAGGTAGATACGCGCTAGATTCAAACTTGAGATGGTGCTACTGGTATCCAATGACCAGGCTTTTTCATACGCATCCATAGCCAAGTTTTCTTGCTTAAAGTGATCATAGCAAAGCGCTAAATTTTCATAGGCTAAAACACGAGCGGTGTAATCCACATCCTGTGCTGAGCGTTTAATGTATTTACAGCCTTTTTCATCATTTCGAATGGCGAATAAAAAACGGCCATAGTGATAGTTCGTTGGGCTGTGTTCGTCATCTAAATCTAAGGCGATCTCGAATTCTTTTTGCGCCAGATCGATCTCGTTACGTTCAATCCAGTAGGTCGCCATGGCACTGTGAGCAGACGCACTGTCTGGTGAGATTTCTAATGCACGTTCAATTTTTTTGCGAGCCAGCGGCATATTGCCGTTTCGTAAATAACCCACCCCTAATGCTACATAAGTCTCTACCGCCTTGTCGTTATCGACTTTTTTAGTGAAACGGCTGTCCATTACGGTCACGCAACCCGCTAGCATCAAAACGAGTGCGATCAGGGTTGCTTGCTTAATCATCATCATAGGGGTTCTATTTATTATACTGACTGAGAATTATCATTTATGTCGCGCAATTTTATATAACGCTCGCTGCGACGAGTTCTATCTTCCACCTGCCCAACTAACTGTCCACAAGCCGCATCAATATCATCACCACGTGTGGTACGAATCGTCACGATGAAGCCCTGACTGTGCAAGTAATCACGGAATTTATAGACACGATTATTACTAGGACGTTCATATCCGGAGTTCGGAAACGGGTTAAAGGGGATCAAGTTGATCTTACAAGGGGTATCTTTTAACAACACCGCTAATTGCTCTGCATGCTCCATCTCATCGTTCACCTTATTCATCATGGTGTATTCGATGGTGAGTTTACGACGATCGGGCAATGAGGCCATGTAATGATTACAGGCTTTCATTAACTCTTTGATTGGGTATTTCTTGTTAATCGGCACCAACACATTACGTAATTCGTCGTTTGGTGCATGTAAAGATACCGCCAAAGACACATCGCTGACTTCGGCTAAATCATACAAGCGTGGCACCACACCTGATGTGCTCAGGGTCACACGGCGCTTAGATAGCCCATAACAAAAGTCATCCATCATCAGCGCCATGGCATCCACCACGTTGTCGAA
The DNA here is from genome assembly GCA_051277445.1 of Bermanella sp. GTDB lineage: Bacteria > Pseudomonadota > Gammaproteobacteria > Pseudomonadales > Oceanobacteraceae > Bermanella. The sequence continues at coordinate 5,292 of JBNMQC010000063.1, forward strand.
GTTCATAAGCGGCTCGCCCATGCCCATCATCACAACGTTAGTGATTTTACGTTCACGCTTTTCTCCAGGCTTATCAAAACTCTTTGCCGCTACGTAAACTTGACCAATGATCTCTGCTACCGATAAATCACGGTTAAAACCTTGTTTGCCGGTGGAGCAAAAACTGCAGTCCAGTGAGCAACCAATTTGCGACGACACACATAACGTGCCGCGCTCCCCTTCTGGGATATAAACGGTTTCAATACTTGAGCCGCCCGGCATCTTCATGACCCATTTCTGGGTGCCGTCTTTTGAAATATCGTGATAGATCACCTTTGGGTATTCTACACACGCCATTTCTTTTAATTTGTCACGCATGACCTTGCTGACATTCGACATGTCGTCAAAATCTTCTAGGCCCACTTGGTGAATCCACTTTAATAACTGCTGAGCACGAAACGGCTTCTCTCCCATTTCGACAAAAAAGTCTTTCATCTTTTGTGGGCTTAGACCCAAAAGATTCACCTTTTTTTGTTCATTAGTCATGTGTTCACCTATAAAACGTGTTCGCTAGCGCAGAAAACCTAGCTATCTTAAATACGGAAAAAGGGCGGAGGGTAAACTGCATCCCTATCCGCCCCTTCGCGCGCCTAGGTACCCCTAAGCACGAATTGCAACTACGTTAAGATTAACGTGCGCAGATTTCTTCATCTTTGAAGAAGTAGCTGATTTCACGAGCAGCCGATTCAACAGAATCAGAACCGTGAACAGCGTTTGCATCAATGCTTTCAGCGAAGTCAGCGCGGATAGTGCCAGCGTCAGCTTCTTTAGGGTTAGTTGCACCCATTAGGTCACGGTTCTTAAGAACTGCGCCTTCACCTTCTAGAACTTGAATCATGACAGGACCAGAAGTCATGAAACCAACAAGATCTTTGAAGAAAGGACGTTCTTTGTGCTCAGCGTAGAAACCGCCAGCTAGTTCGTCAGAAAGGTTAACCATTTTAGAAGCAATGATCTGTAGACCAGCTTCTTCAAAGCGGCTGTAGATTTTACCAATTACATTTTTAGCAACTGCGTCAGGCTTAACGATAGATAGAGTACGTTCAACGGCCATTTGTATATCTCCAAATAGGATCTGATGTGTCAAAAAACCCGCGGATTATACGGTATTTACACTAAAATACCACTGGTTGTTTTTTCAACATCCGCCTTTACAGACCAAGCCATGGCAGGGCTTTGCGTCCGATGGCGTGATTCAGGGCTTAACTTGCCCCTTGAGCCACTTGGCGGATACGGGCTACCATACTGCGCAGGCCATTTCCTCGGGTTGGGCTCAGGTGCTTTAACAGGTCTAGCTCACCGAAAAAAGCATCCATATCAAAGGCCAATACCTGCTCTGGGGTCTTGCCATTATAAGCCGCCATCACCACCGCCAGTAAGCCCGATACAATAAACGCATCACTGGCCACATCGAAATATAACTTCCCCTCAACTGAGTAGGGCTCGATCCAAACCTGACTCTGGCAACCTGCAATTAAGCGCTCTTGCGTCTTTAAGCGGTCATCCATCACAGGCAACTGCTTACCTAGATCAATGATGTACTTATAGCGCTCTTCCCAGCCATCAAAAAAGCTTAGGGTATCGATGATCTCTTCAGGGGTGATACTCGAACCAAATGGGCTAGTAACTAGGTGTTCCGGCGTGGACATGGCATTCGCTCAACATGAAATTGGCGCTTATTTTACGGACTGAGGTACTTAAAAGCAAAAAAGCCGCGAGGTTTCCCTGGCGGCTTTTTTATCGCTATCGCGGCTTAAGCAGCGCTGGCTGTTTTGGCGCGCTTGGCTTCTTCTTCGTCTTTCAGTTCACGACGCAGAATTTTACCAACAGGGGTCATTGGTAGCTCATCACGGAATTCAATGTGACGAGGCATCTTGTAGCCCGTTAGCTTGTCTTTTAGGTAAGCTTTCATGTCTTCTGCTTTTAGGTTGGCATTATCGGTCACGATAAACAGTTTCACCGCTTCACCAGACTTATCATCAGGGACACCGATTACCGCGCAGTTTTCAACATCAGGGTGCTCAGCAACCACGGCTTCAATTTCGTTAGGGAACACGTTAAAGCCGGATACTAGAATCATGTCCTTGATACGATCTACGATGCTGACAAAGCCGTCTTCATCGATAATGGCAACATCACCAGTACGGAACCATTCGCCGTCTTCTGTGAAAGCATCTTTAGAGGCATCAGGACGCTTCCAATAGCCTTTCATTACCTGAGGGCCTTTCACGCATAGTTCGCCGCGCTCGCCAACTGCCACTTCATTACCTTGATCATCGATGCACTTAAGCGCCGTACCTGGTACCGCCTGACCCACTGTACCCATACGCTCTAGGCCACCCGCTGGGTTCATGGTCACGGCAGGTGAACACTCAGTTAAGCCATAAGCTTCAGAGATACCGGTACCCGTTAGCTCTTTCCAGCGCTTGGCCGTGTCGTCCATTAGAGCAGTACCGCCTGACAAGGTGATTTTCAGGTCGCTAAAATCCAGCTTTCTGAAATTCGGGCTAGCCATTAACGATACAAACAAGGTATTCAAACCAATGAATGCATTTAATTTAAACGGCATGATGAATTTGATAAAGGTCTCGGTATCACGTGGATTCGCAATTAACACACTGTGATCGCCCTGCTCGAATAATGCCATGAGATGCACGGTAAAAGCATAGATGTGATAAAGCGGTAGCGGTGCCACGGCAATGGCTTGACCGTCACCTTTCAATAGTTCGCCTTTATCATTTACTTGATGCAGCATATTTTTCGATTGCAGCATGTTGGCAACCAGGTTGCGGTTGGTCAGCTCTGCCCCTTTAGCAACACCTGTGGTACCACCTGTGTATTGTAAAATAATCGTGTCATTCGGATTAGGCATGTGAGCAGGCTTGAACGGCTTGCCTTTACCCAAAGACAGGGCCTTACGCAGACGAACAGCGTCTGGCAAACTATATGCGGGCACCATCTTTTTAACATTTTTCATCACGAAGTTGATCAGGGTACGTTTAACCGTTGGCAGCATATCCGCAAGGCTGGTCACAATCACGGTTTCAAGACCCGTCTGATCTTTAATGTTTTGGACGCTCTTAGCGAAAACATCCATACATACCAAAGCCTTTGCACCAGAGTCATTAAACTGATGCAGCATTTCGCGTTCGGTATAAAGAGGATTGGTGTTAGTGACACGCATACCCGCACGCAAGGCACCATACATAACAATCGGGTACTGCAAGGTGTTGGGCATTTGCACGGCAACGGTATCGCCGGCTTTAAGGTTCGTGTGATTTTGTAAGTAGCTTGCAAAAGCGGCACTTAACTCATCGATTTCTTTATAGGTAACCGTGAAGCCAATACTGGTAAATGCAGGGCGGTCTGCATAATCTTTGAAGGCTTTTTCAATCACTTCAACAACCGAGCTATATTGCTCAAGCTCAGCCGTAATACTATCGCTAACACCCGGTGCGCGCTTACCATCCCAAAAAGATGCTTCCATTTTTCTTACCCCTAGAATTTAGGTGATAGACAACAGTCTTAGCAGAAAGGCTAAAGCTCAAATGAAAGGCTTGGCGCCCGCTTTTGACTGCATGTTTATTATTTTTATTTAAAGATTGCGGGGCACACTATGACGTAATACGGCAGATTTGAAAACCCCTTAATGCTAGTTTTATGGGGAAACCCAGCCTACTATTAGATAAATTTATGAGCACATATGAACCAACGGAATGGTGCACTCCAGCTGCACGTCAAACACAAAAAACGCGGCCATTGCCGCGTTTGATAACACCCTTTAAAAGGTATGGATTAAAAAAACATACCGGTCTCTAATTGCGCTTCTTCGCTCATCATCTCTCGAGACCATGGTGGGTCAAACACCAGTTCAACGCTCACGTCTTTCACATTAGGTACCAGCGCGGTACGGTATTTCACATCGCTCACTAACACCGGGCCCATGCCACAGGCGGGTGCAGTTAATGTCATATCAATGAACACTTGTCTGCTGTCTTGATCGATTTTGACGCGATAAATTAACCCAAGGTCCACTAAGTTAACGGGAATCTCTGGGTCATAGATGGTTTTCAGAGCTTGCCAAATATCGTCTTCACGAATGCTATCGCCGTCAGCGGGTTGAAAACTTAAGGTTTCAGCTTCTAAACCCAAAGCCGCTGCATCGGTTCCATCCACTCGGGCCATATTGCCGTTATAGATCACGGTATAGTTTCCACCCAGCGCTTGAGTCAAGGTGACAAAACTGCCCGACGGAATTGTAATCTTGGTGCCAACAGGCACCAGGCGCGCAGGAACATCACTCTGCGCCACCACCATTCTTCTTTCCATAATTTGGAATTCTTTTAAAAGTATTGATTAGATATCGACCAAACACAACAAACGCCAAAAAATGGCGCACTGCTTACGCCAAACTGACGCGCCAAGTCATCAATTAAACATTAAAGCTTTCACCACACCCACATTCATCTTTCGCATTGGGATTATTAAACTTCATCATGCTGTTTAACCCCTCTGTGGTGTAGTCGATTTCGGTACCATTCACATACGGCAAGGCTTCTGCCGTCACATACAAGGTCACGTCTTCGGCAGGCTGAAACACTTTTTCATTACCATGCAACTCAGTTAACAACTGCAAGTCGTATTTAAAGCCTGAACAACCGCTTTTTTTCACACCCAGCACAATGCCTTTCGCTTGATCATTACTGCTCAGTTGCTTTCGCGCATAGGCCAATGCTTTTTCTGTCATGGAGACAGTAATATCATCGGGAGAAAATGTATTTACTTCACTCATTACAACCTCCTTTAACATGTGGATTAGCTTAAGAGCTAAAGCTCATGTTTATAAAAACATTTTTACTTTTTCGATGGCGGTGAACAATGCATCCACATCCGCCTTCGTATTGTAAATTGAGAACGACGCGCGCGCCGTGCCCGGAATTTGAAACTGATCCATGATTGGCATGGCACAATGGTGGCCTGTGCGTACCGCCACACCTTGTTGATCCAGCAACATGCCCACATCCGCAGGATGGGCTCCGGCTAACAAAAAGCTTAAGACACCCGCCTTTTTATTAGCCGTTCCCACCACACGCAAGCCATCACACTGGGCTGCTTTTTCGTGAGCATAGGCCAATACCTCTTCTTCGTAGCCCAGCATGGCTTTGCGATCTAACGACATGACGAATTTCAGAGCTTCACCAAAACCAATCACACCTGCAATATTTGGGGTGCCCGATTCAAATTTAAACGGTAAACCCTGATAGGTGGTACCGGCAAAACTGACTTTTTCGATCATCTCACCACCGCCTTGCACGGGGGGCATCTGGTCTAGGAGTTCTTTTTTACCGTACAAACAACCGATACCGGTTGGGCCAAACACCTTGTGGGCAGAAAACACATAAAAATCGGCATCCAAGGCTTGTACATCCACCTCAAAGTGGGCCACCGCTTGCGCACCATCTACTAATACTTTGGCACCCACTTTGTGAGCTTGTTCAATAATACGTTCAACCGGATTCACCGTACCCAATGCATTACTCACATGCACCACGCTGACCAGCTTAACTTTAGGGCTGAGCATATCGCTGAACGCGGCCATGTCTAACTCACCAGCGTCGCTCACGGGGATCACTTTTAAGACCGCACCGCTTCGCTCACACAGCATTTGCCAAGGTACAATATTGGCGTGGTGCTCCATGGCCGTGATGATAATTTCATCACCGCTTTTAATGAAAGCAGCACCAAAACTTTGCGCGACAATATTAATGCTTTCTGTTGTACCACGGGTCCAGATAATTTCTTCACTGTGCTTGGCGTTTAGAAACGTTTGCACGGTTTTTCGAGCATTCTCAAAGCCGATGGTGGCACGGTCCGCCAAGGCATGGGCACCGCGATGCACATTACTGTTATCCATAGCGTAATAGTGATTAACCGCATCAATCACCGACTGGGGTTTTTGCGTTGTGGCACCGTTATCTAAATACACCAAAGGCTTGTCATGAACCTGCTGGTGTAAAATCGGAAACTGCTCACGGATCGCCGCTACATCAAATGCCATGATTACCCCTAAGCATTATCAGCAAGTAAATGCTGAGTTAATGATTCATCAGTACTAAACTGTTGCGCCAACAAAGGTCGAAGCGATACACGCAAAGCTTCTAACGGAATACTCTCTAACAGTTCGTTGATGAAACCAAAGCTCAACATAATATCGGCCTGCACGGCACTGATACCACGACTGCGTAAATAAAATTTCGCCTCTTCATTTAACTGCGCCACCGTTGCACCATGGGCACATTTCACATCGTCCGCATAAATTTCTAATTCAGGCTTGGTATTGATTTGCGCCTTATCGCTGAGCAATAAGTTTTTATTACTCAGTTCAGCCAAGGTTTTTTGTGCATCCGGATGAATATGAATGCGACCATTGAATACCGCTTTAGAACGGTCCGCCATGATGCCTCGATAGGTTTCATCTGTGGTGCAATTAGGCGCCTTATGCTCAATGTAGCTGTGAATATCCACATGCTGATCATTTTTAGGCAGATACACACCCTTCATTTCACAGTGACTACCGCCCACGTTATGGTTAACCAATACATCAAAGCGTTTGATCTGGCCACCCAACAGTACTTGATAACTATTGAACTGGCTGTCGCGATTTAAATCCACGTATACACCACCAAAGTGAAGGCTGCTTTCGTGTTCTTTGTGCAAGCGATAGTGGGTTAACTGCGCGCCATCACCCACAACCATTTCACTCACTTGGTTAAGCACGATATTTTGATCTTCGTCGCTCGACACAAACTGCTCAATAACCGTGGCCTGTGCATGCTGCTCTAGTACCACCAAACAACGATTAAAGGCCGTAGCAGGGCTGGCTTGTGCCTTGGTCACATTCACAATTTGAATGGGTTTGCTTAACTGAGTATTTTTACTCACCAATACAAACACACCGTCAT
>JBNMQC010000064.1:0-12234 GCA_051277445.1 Bermanella sp.
TCCTTTCTCAAGAACAAGCTCCCATTAAGATTTTAGCGGTGGATGACAATCAACCAAACCTTGAGCTATTAAGTACTTGGTTGGGAGACTTGAGCGTGGAAGTGGTCTGTGCAAGTGGCGGTCTTCAAGCCGTCGAGTTTGCCAACCATGAACGCTTTGATCTGATTTTCATGGATATTCAGATGCCGGACCTAGACGGCTTATCGGCTACTCAAAAAATTCGTCTTCAAGCAAATAATATTCATACGCCTATTATTGCTTTGACCGCGCATGCCCTACCAACGGAACGTAAACATCTACTGCAAAATGGCTTTGATGATTATCTGACGAAACCCATTAATGAAGAACAGCTTGTGCATTCATTAATGAAATGGACTAGCTACCAAGGCTATGGATTTAATAAGCCTCGTCGTATTATTAAAAATACAGCGCCATCAGAGCCAACTGAAAGCACCGTCATTGATTGGCAAAAAAGTTTGGTCTTAGCAGGTGGTAAAGAAGAGCTTGCTCATAAGATGCTGGCCGGATTGATAAAAGAGATTGAGCAGTTAACCCCCTTGCTCAAGCATGCCAGCAAAGAGGAGTTAATTGAGCCCGTTCATAAATTACACGGTTTATGCAAGTACGTAGGCGCAGAGCATTTACGCCATTGTGTTGAAGGGGCTGAGCTGTGTTTGAAAACACACTGTGAGCAATGGCCGGAATATCAAAATGAGTTACTCATTGCCATAGATGAGGTTCTGGATTGGCAAACTCAAAATCTGCCTGAGCCTGCTTAGAAAGTGAGACCGTTTAGCGAATAAGCGGTCTCAAAAAATACACTAAATAATAGAACAGAACGCCACGCAATAATGGCGCTCATCACTCAAACTGAGCAAAACCTTTTTGCCACCCAGTGTATTTAATACATCCAGTGCCGCTCCGCTTAATACCGCACTCGGTGCGCCACTGGGCAAGTTCAGTACTTCCATTTCTTGCCAGCCGACCCCTTTAGCAATCCCTGTTCCCAAGGCTTTCGCGATGGCTTCTTTTGCACACCAGCGTTTCGCTAAAAACGACAAACGTACGTGCTCATCTTCGATACTATTAAAACGCTCAATTTCAGCAGATGTTAAAATGCGCTCAGCTAGTTTGGTGCCTTGTCTTGCATAAGCGCTTTTTAAACGTTCGATTTCTAGGATATCGGTGCCAATAGCAATGGTCATAATCAGAGCCTTAAGGTCGCTTATTAAACCCGAGAGGCCGTGTCGATTAAGTCACGCATTTCTTTAACGGCTTGTTTCAGCCCCACGAACATTGCATGGGCCATCATACTGTGGCCGATGTTTAGCTCATTAATGCCTTTAATCGCCGCGATGGCTTGGGTGTTATGGTAGTGCAAGCCATGCCCAGCGTTCACAATCAGACCTTTGCTTATACCGTACGCCACACCGTGTTTAATTTTTTCTAAGTGAATAAGCTGTTCGGCTTCATTCTCGGCGTCTGCATAGTGGCCTGTATGAATTTCAATAACGGGCGCGCCACAGCGAACCGCAGCATCGATTTGTTGCTCATCCGCATCAATAAACAAAGACACTTCTGCACCAATTTTTGCTAAACGATCACAAGCGGATTTAATTGCCGCTTCATTAGCAATGACATTTAAACCACCTTCTGTTGTGAGCTCTTCACGCTTTTCAGGCACTAAGCACACCGCATGGGGTTCCACTTGCTCGGCAATGCCGACCATTTCATCGGTAACGGCCATTTCTAAATTCATACGGGTATTTAGCATGTCACGTAACATAAAAACGTCACGATCTTGAATATGGCGACGGTCTTCACGCAAGTGTAAGGTTATGCCATCGGCGCCAGCTTCTTCTGCCACTAGCGCACCATAAACCGGATCAGGGTAGCGCGTACCGCGAGCCTGACGCAGTGTCGCTATGTGATCAATATTGACGCCTAGTAGTACGCGCTGGCTTTTCATAAAAATTCCTATTTAAGATGTTTATATTGTTTCAATAATTCACGGGCTTGAATGGGTTTATAACCAATTATAGGTCTCAATGCCAAACGCAGTAGGCGTTTACACATTTTTAATGTGCTGGCGTGAGATAAATCCCCTTGAGCAAGATATTGAAGGTCTTGTCCATAAAAACAATTATTGGGGTTTTTCGCCGCATATATGTGACTGACTCGGGACATACCCTGCTCGACAAAAAAGCCATAATGGCAGTCAGCTTCCACTAAATCTGCGGTCTTAAAGTCCATATCCCATTCATAACTTTGCCCCATGTGTTCAAGCAAGGTTATTTCAAATGAACGCAAGGCTAACTCAAGATGCTGGCTTTGTAGGTTTTGTAAAGCCCCTTCATACGCTTCATATAGGTATTCAGCTTCAACCTCCGCTTCGCTGCGCAACGCTCGTAGAATCACTTCGTTCACATAAAACCCGCTAAATAACGCGTCACCGTTGAGCGCTAAAGGCAAACTCTGGCTTTCGTATTTATCTAGGTTTTTAAGGCCTGAATCACCATGGAAAAAGATTTGGTATTGAGTAAACGGCTGCAGAGACTGACCTTTACTCATATTCTTTCTTACGCCGCGAGCTATGCATCGGATCAGCCCATAGTCAGGAGTAAAGAAATCCACCATGGCACTGGTTTCACGATAAGGACGAGAGTGGAGCACATAGGCGGATTGCTTGATCATAGACTGTGAATTTTCCGCATGATCGATAAGAGATGAGCATTTAATTATTATTGTCAAAATAAGGCTTACAATCGATTTGTAAGCCTTAGGTCAATCATGATGATCAATCGAGGTCGTTATAACCGAGTGATTTCAATGCTCGCTCATCGTCGGCCCAGCCACCCTTCACTTTCACCCAAGTGTTGAGCATGACTTTGCTATCGAACATTTTTTCCATATCTAGGCGAGCATCGGTACCAATTTGCTTAATGCGCTCACCTTTATCACCAATTAAGATTTTTTTCTGACCTTCACGTTCTACTAATATCAAAGCGTGAATAGTAATGATGCGACCATCGTCTTCGAATTTTTCAATTTCAACCGTCATGGAGTAAGGTAATTCATCACCTAATTGACGCATGATTTTTTCACGCACCAACTCAGCCGCTAGAAAACGCACACTGCGGTCTGTGAACTGGTCTTTATCATAAAAATGCATGCCTTCGGGAATGTATTTGGCAATACTTTTTTCTAACGCTTCAACATTGTTGCCAAGTTTAGCACTCACGGGCACCACTTCTAAAAAGTTCATTTTCTTAGAAACTTCTTCTAAATGAGGAAGCAAAGTGGACTTATCTGCCAAGTGATCCACCTTATTGATCACTAGAATACAGGGCACATTGGCGCCCATAATTTTTTGCAAAACCACTTCGTCTTCAGGCATCCACTTGGTGCGGTCCACAACAAACACCACCAAATCCACATCTTTAATGGCATTAGAAGCCACTTTGTTGATGTAGCGGTTTAACGCTTTCTCACTGTAGCCTTCATGTAACCCTGGAGTGTCGACATAGATAGCCTGCACTTCATCCGTGGTTTTCATACCTAGAATTTGGTGACGCGTGGTTTGCGGCTTACGTGAGGTAATACTCAGCTTTTGGCCAAGGATACGGTTAAGTAACGTGGACTTGCCCACATTAGGTCGGCCAACAATGGCGATATAGCCACACTTCTCGCTCATGACTCTACTCCTAATGCTTTAAGTGCTTTATTTGCTGCGTTTTGCTCAGCAATACGACGACTACTACCAATGCCTAAGGTCACTTCTGGAAGGGCCTCTACACGGCAGCTCACTTTAAATTTTTGATCATGGGCTTGCCCAAACACTTCGATCACTTCGTACTTAGGTAAGCGACTTTGGCTCTTTTGCAGATGCTCTTGCAAACGAGTCTTAGAGTCCTTTTGTACGCCATCCATTTTTAAATGGGTTAAGCGTTCGCCGTACCAAGCATGAATACGCTCAGTGACCACGTCCATTCCTGCATCAAGATAGATCGCTCCGATGATGGCTTCAATGGCATCCGCTAAAATCGATTCACGATTAAAACCGCCGCTTTTTAATTCCCCAGACCCCAGCACCAGAAACTCACCAAGATCAAAGTCTCGTCCTAGTTCGGCAAGGGTTGTCCCACGCACCAACCCCGCACGTAAACGACTCAGTTTGCCTTCTTTGGCGTCTGGAAATTTTTGAAACAGGGCTTCGGCCACGACGAAGTTCACGATGGAGTCCCCTAGGAACTCCAAGCGTTCATTGTTAGTACCGCCTTTGCTGCGGTGGGTAAGCGCTAAATCAATTAGGCTTTCATCTTTGAAATCATAGCCAATTCGCTGGCTGAGCTTTTTTAAAGGATTATTCACTGAAATCTATATAATGGTTAAAGGTGGCGACAAGTTCGATATTTGATACCAGCGGGACTCGACGCTCATACTCCATATCAATAATAATATTAGAACCTTGCCCTGTAACTTCAACAAATTCAGTTAATTCATTCACGTCATTAATACTAAAACGCTTTTGAATCATCTCTTGAATTTGTTTACGGGAGAATTCTTTGTTGGCAGCTTCTTCTTTTAAGTTCTCAAAAACTGTCTCAACTGCCCAGTTTTGCGTATACAAAGGAAAAACCTTTAACAAGGTAAAAAAACCGAAAAAACATAATACGATGACAATCAATATAAAGATGCCGCTGGAACCTTGCTGCTTTTTCATGCACTTACCTTGTTATTATTTTAAAACGAAACAATCAATGGATAGCTTAGCTATCCACTGACAATACCGCATGGAAAGCAGATTGTGGTACTTCAACATTACCCACCTGCTTCATACGTTTTTTACCTTCTTTCTGTTTCTGTAAGAGTTTCTTCTTACGACTGACGTCACCGCCGTAGCATTTTGCCGTTACGTTTTTACGCAGTGCTTTTACCGTTGAACGTGAAACCACTTGATTACCAATCGCTGACTGAATCGCCACATCAAACATTTGACGAGGAATCAGTTCGGCTAACTTTTCACATAGAGAACGGCCATAACTGCGGGTTTTATCGCGGTGAATAATCACAGCCAACGCATCGACTCGCTCACCGTTAATCAAGATATCCATACGTACAAGCGGTGCCGCTTGGAAATGGGTAAAACCATAATCCAATGAGGCATAGCCTTTACTCACAGACTTCAAGCGGTCAAAGAAGTCGCCAACCACTTCACTCATGGGCATATCATACTTCAATGCTACTTGTGTGCCTGTGAAGTTCATATCCTTTTGCATACCACGTTTCTCAACGCACAAGGTAATCACATTGCCCACTAGTTCTTTTGGCACAAGAATATTCGCTTCGCACATAGGCTCGCGCATTTCAGAAATACGACTTGGGTCAGGCAATTTAGACGGGTTAGCCACTTCGATAATATCGCCATTATTCATGGCAAGTTCATACACCACGGTTGGTGCTGTGGTGATCAAATCTAGATTGTATTCACGCTCTAAACGCTCTTGAATGATCTCCATGTGCAGTAAGCCTAAGAAACCACAACGGTAACCTAAACCAAGTGCATCGGATGACTCAGGTTCAAAGAACAAGGACGCATCGTTCAATGACAGTTTATCAAGCGCATCACGGAAATCTTCGTATTGGTCAGATGACACTGGGAATAGACCCGCATATACTTGTGGTTTCACCTTGGTGAAACCCGGTAAGGCCGCAACTTCGTCCGCTTTCTTGCTATGAACAAGGGTATCACCGACAGGTGCACCATGGATGTCTTTGATACCCGCACAGATAAAGCCTACTTCACCGGCTTTTAGCTCATTGGTCACCAAACGCTTAGGGGTGAAGATACCAACCGAGTCGGCATACCAATCACGACCGGTTGTTTTAACGCGAATTTTGTCACCTTTTTTCAAGGTGCCATTCATGACGCGCACAAGCGAGACCACCCCAAGATAACTGTCGAACCATGAATCGATGATCAAGGCTTGCAGCTCACCATCAAGGTCACCTTGTGGTGGCGGAATGCGCTTAATCATGTCTTCTAGAACGTCTTCGATGCCTAAACCGCTTTTTGCACTACAGCGCACAGCGTCTGTGGCATCGATTCCAATGATGTCTTCAATTTCCTGGCTCACTTTATCAGGGTCAGCCTGTGGTAAATCCATCTTATTAAGAACCGGCACCACTTCAAGGTCTTGTTCGATGGCGGTATAGCAGTTTGCAACGGACTGAGCTTCTACGCCCTGCGCCGCATCAACCACTAACAACGCGCCTTCACAGGCCGCCAGAGAGCGAGATACTTCATAGCTGAAATCCACGTGTCCCGGTGTATCGATGAAGTTTAATTGATAGATTTTTCCATCACGGGCCTGATATTTTAGGGTCACGCTTTGGGCTTTGATGGTGATGCCGCGCTCACGCTCAATATCCATGCTATCAAGAACTTGAGCCTGCATTTCACGGGCAGTCAGACCTTCACAATGGGAAATAAAGCGGTCAGCCAAGGTAGATTTACCATGGTCGATGTGGGCAATGATTGAAAAGTTACGAATGTGATCCAGATTACTCACGTAGAGACAAACCTAATAGGTGAAAATTGCCGCAATTTTACACGAATAAAGGCCTATAGCATAGGCGATTCAAGCGCTAGATAGTTGAATAGACTGGGTTTTGCCGAGATTACTGGCTTGCTGCAACCGTGCTAGGACGATTGCAGCAAATATGGATTAGACGAGAGGACTAGTCGTTCACACGCAAGGTGATGAACATAGGCGTGCCGCGGCGAACGATCCGCATGGGCACGTGGCGACCACTTGGCAGTTGTTTAGCAACGCGCTCAAAGTCATCCACATTTCGAATCATTTCGCTGAAAATCATGGTAATGATATCACCATTGATTAACCCTGCGTTGGCGCCAGGACCTTGATTCACTGACTGCACCATCACCCCATCGGTATCAAACTGTTTTCGTTGGGCAGAGGTTAAGCCGATGACTTCAATCCCTAGACGATTCACTTGCATGCTTCGCTCTGGCACTCGATTACTGGCCAACATGTTGTCATCTTGTGGCAATTCACCTATGACCACATTCAAACGCTTAGACTTACCATTACGAATCACCTTTAAACTGGCTTTAGTACCCGGACGAACACGACCCACCAAGTGAGGTAAGTCACTGCTTAATACCACTTCTTTGCCATTAAACTCGGTAATAATATCCCCAGACTGCAAACCGGCCGCCGCTGCTGGGCCCGCCTGAACAACCTGACTGACTAACGCACCAGCCGCTTTCTTTAAACCAAAAGATTCAGCCAGATTTTTATCCACTTCTTGTATGGCAACCCCTAACCAGCCACGGGAGACCACGCCGTTTTCTTTCAGCTGAGAGACCACTTCCATGGCCACATTCATAGGGATGGCAAAGCTGAGACCCATAAAGCCCCCACTGCGGGTATAAATCTGGGAGTTAATCCCAACCACTTCACCATCAAGGTTAAATAAAGGGCCGCCGGAATTACCTGGATTGATGGCCACGTCTGTCTGAATAAAGGGGACATAGTTTTCATTCGGTAAGCTGCGGCCTTTTGCACTGACAATACCGGCTGTTACTGAGTAATCAAAACCAAATGGGCTACCAATGGCCACGACCCACTCTCCCACTTTCAATTTTTCACTATTACCGATTTCGACGGTCGGCAGGTTATTCGCCTCGACTTTTAACAGCGCTAGATCCGAACTTGGATCATGGCCAATCAGCTTGGCTTCCAATTCACGACGGTCATTGAGCCTAACAAAAATGTGATCAGCGCCTTCTATGACGTGGTTATTGGTTAATACATAACCATCTTTACTGACGATGAACCCAGAGCCTAAGGAAGCGCGCTCTTGGGAGTTGCCTCTTGGATTACCACGCGGGTTTTGAGGCATAAAGTGACGAAGAAAATCAGGGATGTTTTGCGGTAAGTCCATCTGTCCACCAAAACGACTTGGCGGTTTTTGTGTGGTACTAATATTGACGACCGCGGGGCTAGCTTGCTCTACCAGATCCGTAAAGTCCGGTAATTGCGAGAATGCCTGTGCAGAGAGAAATAAAAGACAAAAGCACAATAGTTGCTTCATTCATAAACTCCATTACGGTTAAAACAATTTATTTATTACACTCTTTCTAACGCTATTGAATCTCACACATGGGTATATGGGTTTCAACACTTTGCGCTTTACGCATTAATCTTGGGTGCCAATGAGCAAAATTCAAGCTTTTAGCATGTCGATTCACCCAAACAAAACCAAGCACCAAGGCAGTAAATGCCAGCAAAACCGATAGCTTTTCTTCAATACCAAAAAGACTGGCAACCATGGCCACTATGATCATGGCGATTAAGGGGGTGCCATACATCAATAATGAAGAGCGTAGGATAGCTTGCTCAGGTACACCAATAATCACCTGATCATTCTCTTGCACATGAATGCCATTACGATCAACTGGGAGGTCAATTTGTTTTTGCCCTGCTTTCGCCAGCAAGCTATGACCACAACCTTTTTGTGCCTGACAAGAGCCACAAGCACTCTTGACAATGGCCTGAACCCAGACCACATCGCCTTCCACTTTTAGCACCCGTGCCGATTCTTCGACCATGTTAATTACCTAACCCAACAACAAAACAGGGGTTTTACAGCAGCTCAACGCTTTGTGCAATCCGCTGAGCAGTGGCCGCAGGAATTTCACCCACTACCGTGATTCTATGGGTCAAACCGTGCCATTGCTTGTGTTGAACCGCGAGCACCGTTGGCCCTGACTGAGCAGTACCTTCATCAAGCGCTTTTTCAACTTGCTCAACATACACAGAAAACATAACGATACCGTCGCTGTAGATGCGTCTAGCTGACAGCTTAGGTGCATATCCGGTTGCGGCTTCATCTTCAAAGCCTACTGGAATCCAGTTTAAACGCCACTCCAATACATCTTGCTGTGTGGTTTTAAGCACCTCAGCTGTTTCTGCTTCGGTTAAAACCACGCCTTTTGTGCGCGGCTCAAAGCGAGCTTTGACGAACTCCGTTTTAGGCATGAAGTAACTAAACTGATAGCGTTCTAATACCTGCCCTTTTCGAGAGACCAGCTCGGTGCGCAGCGGCACTGTGGTTTCATGATCAAGCCACAATTGATAGAAGTGTCGACTGGCATCCTTCGGCACCAGCTGAATACCCTCAACAAGACGACCGGCAATGCGCTGCTTACCTAAACTGCGAAAGTCATACGCTTTGCTTAGCTGGCGAGTACTGCCAAGTTCTTTATTTCCAAACGGTGAACTGCCCTGCTGCTGAACCTGCTCAACAGACTGGTCCGGATGTATACAATATAACGCTTCACCGCGGCGAATCACTTCACGGGTCAAGCCGTCAAGATGAAGCAGTCGCTCCCAAATCGCGCCCTCATATGTGCCATGAACAATCTCAACACTTTGAGTTTGATTACCCGCCTGATGAATAAAGATACCCTCATACATGGCATTTGGGGCACGTTTGAGCATATCTTCATACATGGCTTGAGCCGTGGGTGAAGCCACTTGAGCATCGTCAGCTTGGGCAAACCAAGTCACCGCCAAGATGCATAATGTAACGGTCCAGCGCAGCATTATTTTTCCTTGCTTGTCTCGAAGTTAACCACTCGTGCAAACGGCATTGCAGTACGACCTTGGCCAATAGCACTGTCCTGAGCATGTTGCTTAAGATAACTATTTAGACGTTCTTGAGCCTGCTGCAGTTCTTGCTCATTCACCCCTTCAATTGCATTAGGGCTTTGCGCAATCATACTTGGGCTGCGGAATTTACTGACATCCGGCGTCACAATTTCAACTTTGGACTTATTTGCCAGCTGCGCGTCAAACCCAGGCTGCTCATTCAGCGGATTAAAACGAGCACCAATGACCACCGCAAAGGCAACCGATGCTGCAACGGATAAGCCTGCAAACGCTTTGAACCAAGTTTTTTGGGTTGCTTGCTGATGATTACTTGGCTCGCTCTCTAAGGCTTCGCTAACAGCCGAACTAATATCCAAGCCAGCGAATGGGCTGGTGTCACCCTTAATTGCATCGCGCGCAAGGTGATAGCGAGCCCACTGTGCTTTTATAGCTGGGTCGCTATCTAAGTCATTAAGCAAGCGTCGCATACTTAACTCGTCTAGCTCACCATCCATTAATGCGGACAAGGATTCGGGTTGTTTTTCACTCATAGTCACCTCTCGCCTTAACAGGCTGTTAAAACTCATTTATGTCTCTTGCTGTTGCAAGATGTTGGTTATAAACGTTTTTCAACGCCTGTTATGCACTCTTGGTATGATCCAATAATGGCGCCATTGCTTTATCAATGGCTTCCCTTGCACGAAATATTCGTGAACGCACGGTGCCGATAGGGCACTGCATGACCTCACCAATATCTTCGTAACTTAACCCTTCTAATTCACGTAGACGGATAGCCGTGCGTAATTCTTCGGGTAGCTTTTCCATGGCGGCAAACACCACCGTATTTAGCTCATCACGGGCCAGAATCTGATCTGGTGTCGCAATATCCTTTAGAGAGGCGGCATGGGCATAATGTTCCGCATCATCCACATCGACATCTTGTGCGGGTGGCCTGCGCCCTTGGCTCACTAAGTGATTCTTCGCCGTATTCACTGCAATACGGTAAAGCCAAGTGTAAAACTGACTGTCACCGCGAAAATTTTTAAGCGCTCGGTAAGCTTTAATAAACGCCTCTTGCGCCACGTCTTGTACTTCACTGGAATCGTTAATGTAACGTGATATCAACGACATAATTTTGTGCTGATATTTAAGTACAAGTAGGTCAAACGCCCGCTTGTCTCCTTTCTGTACTCTTTGCACCAGTTGTTGGTCTGAATCCTGTTGCGACATTGCTCCCCCGCGTGCCGAACACGCTTTAAACATTCACCTCTGTTATTTAATTATTGAGGCGGGTATCACTGGTTAATATTGTCAATGGTTAAATTAGAATGAGCTTGTCATCAAAAGTTCAACCAAGGGCGAAAAATATTCCTATTTGAACACACTCTGGGTGTAAAATCTGGGGCTCAAAGCTCAGCTTGCTTCTTAATTGCCCTGCTTATCAGTATAGTGAGGGCGAAAAATGTTACAGGAATTAGTTATGGATCAGCGACAGGTATTTGATGTTTTAGTCATTGGCAGCGGGGCCGCCGGTTTGACTGTGGCATTAAATGTGGCTGATAACGCAAAAGTTGCCGTTCTCAGTAAAGATAAATTAGACAGTGGTAGTACTCGCTGGGCCCAAGGCGGCATCGCTGCGGTGCTGGACAGCGACGACAGCATCAAAGCCCATGTGGCAGACACCTTAGATGCCGGAGCTGGTTTATGCAGCTACAGCGCCGTGCGCCATACCGTCGAAAACAGCGCAGACGCCATTAAATGGTTAATTGAACAGCAAGTTCAGTTCAGTAAAGATAGCAATAATGAGTATCACCTCACTAAAGAAGGTGGTCATAGTCATCGCCGAATCATTCATGCTGCTGATGCCACTGGTGTGGCCGTCAGTGAGGCCTTAGTCGGTCAAGCCATTGCTCACAAAAACATCAGTTTGTTCGAACACCGTGTGGCCATTGATGTGATCTCTTGTGAGAAATTTAAAATCCCAGGAAAAGGCGTGGCTGGCGCCTACGTTTTAAACGAAGAAAATGGTCACGTTGAAACCTTCCGCGCACGAACCGTGGTAATTGCCTCAGGCGGTGCCAGCAAATCGTATTTGTACACCAGCAACCCTGACGGCACATCTGGCGATGGCATTGCCATGGCTTGGCGAGCGGGCTGTCGAGTGGCAAACATGGAATTCAACCAATTCCACCCTACTTGCCTTTACCACCCACAGGCGAAAAACTTTTTAATTACCGAGGCAGTTCGCGGTGAGGGCGGCCATTTGAAGCTGCCCAACGGAGAGCGTTTCATGCACAAGTTCGACGAGCGTGCAGAACTGGCACCTCGTGACATTGTGGCTCGCGCCATCGACCATGAAATGAAACGTCTGGGTGCGGATTGTTTGTACCTAGATATTTCTCATAAACCAAAAGACTTTATTCTTGAGCACTTCCCTAATATTTACGAACGCTGCCTTGAATACGGCATCGACATGAGCAAGCAGCCAATTCCAGTGGTCCCCGCTGCCCACTACACTTGCGGTGGCATCGTGACCGATCAAAGTGGTCGTACG
>JBNMQC010000065.1:0-12151 GCA_051277445.1 Bermanella sp.
AGGTCAAAGCCTTAAGACTTTCTAGTGTCATTAGATACATGCTGTCGGATCAATCATTGTTAACCGTTACGCCATTCTACCGACAAAATGAATCGAGTATGATGCCAAGCTGGATGGTAAGTTATGACCCCAACTATCGTGAAACACAATTCGAATCCTTCGGTTTATTGACCAAGTGGCGTCATTACTTTAACCAAAATAGCTTCGTAATCACGGGAGTCGATATTGATCACACGCCGTCAAGCTATCAAGAGTATGATGTCACCGTCAATGATGTGCTTATAAATGGTCAAACTTATTACACTGATTTTGAAAAAAATGGCATTGTTAATTATGACTATGATGCCACCCAAACCAGTATCAGTCCATATCTACATCTGGAACATAAACCTACTCAAAAACTCACTTTAAGCGCAGGTTTACGTTATGACATGTTCAATGTGAATTACGATAACAATCTCACAGATCAAGTAGATAACAGTCATAGAACGCCTGATTCACAAAAGATTGACTACAGCCATTTAAGCCCGAAAGCAGGTCTGATTTATCATCTTGATGATTTACATCAGGTCTATGTTAATTATCGTCATGCTTTTCGTGCCCCTTCAGTAGGTACACTATTTCGTTCGGGAAAAAGTATCAATACAACCGAGCTAAAACCCGTTAAAACAGACAGTATTGAGTTGGGGTATCGTGGTTATGCACTGGATAATATCAGTTATGAACTAGCAATGTATTACATGGAAAAAACAGATGACATTGTTAGTGTGATAAACAGTGAGAGTGATCGCGTATCGCTAAATGCTGGAGAAAGTATTCACAAAGGCATTGAGCTTGGCCTACAAGCAAGCATCACACCTGAGATGAATATAAATACATCGTTTAGTTATTCTGAACAGACCTACGGACAATTCGAATATTTATATTCATGCTTCAGCTGTACCCCTCCTATTATCAATCAAGTCCTCAATTTTGATGGTAATGACATTGGTAAAGCCCCTAATACACTTGGCAATATTGCACTGCGCTATGAACCTATCAATATACATGGATTGATGCTTGAACTTGAGCTTGAACATGTGGGCCGGTATTACACTGACGAAACCAATACAAATGAATATGATGGACACGAACTATTCAACCTGCGTACTCGTTATCAAGTTGACACGGACTTTGAAGTGTATGGACGAATTCAGAATTTAACAGATAAACGCTATAGCACCTACACCTCAAATCAAGTTGGCTCTGATGAAGTTGAATATCGACCTGGCTTACCCTTCACGATTTATACAGGCATTCGATTCAATTTTTAATTCAACATTATCGCACTGCATAGTCAGTGCGATATTTTTGACACGACCCAATATAAATGAATTCATAATGAAAATAAAAACCGTTAAAAAATGGCATCTCTTCATACTTTGGCCTGCATTTATTGCATGCATACTTTATGTTATCTCAGCATTTTCTCACCCGCTTATGGCTTGGACCGGACCTCAAGCTAGGGTTATGTTCCCACCTTCATTGACTTTGGAGAAGTCCAAGTTTGAAAGCATTTCGGTCACGCTGGCAGCCAACAAATTACAGTCAGCTAAAATAGCTAAACTGGTACCCTATAGAGATGCAGTTTTATTACAGGTAACTGAAACACAAACCTCAGCTCGACGATATTTCTCATTAATATCCACCAAAGAATTGCAATATCATGATGAAACTCAAGCTGTTTGGCTGGCTAGTCATTATCTAAAGCGGAGCTACCCAGTTAACAGCATTGAATTAAAAACAACATTCGATCAAGATTATCCGTCTGTGAATCGACTACTGCCCGTATATAAGATCAACTTTGATACTCCAGATAATTTAAGTGTCTATATTCACACCGACACCCAAGCATTAGCTGGTATTGAAAATGACTGGAAGCGCTCATTACGCTTCATATTCCAGACATTCCATACATTCAATTGGCTAGACGATTACGAGCCAATTCGCCTTTTAGTCATCACCATTCTGCTCAGTTCATTGATTATCATGGGGGTTACAGGCTTACTTTTTTTGATAAAACTTAAACGCAAAGGTTCCTTACTTAGCAGCCAACGTCGCTGGCATCGACGCTTAAGTTGGTTTCTTGTCATACCTTTTCTTTTGTTTTGTGTCAGTGGTGCATACCACCTGTGGCAGTCCAGCTTGGTAACACCGCCAACAGGACTTCAACTCACACAAACGCTAGATTTAACTCAATGGCCCAGCGCTGAATACATTAACTTGCCTAATGATGTAAAGATTAATCAAGTCAGCTTAATTCAAGCTAAAGTAAATCAAGCCGCTCCACTAAATAATTTATATCGATTAAGTATTTCGCCAATACAAACGATTAATACTCGTCAAAAAAGATTTATAGGTCAAAGCAAGGAAAAATCGGCACTCTATATTAATGCCAACAATGGCTCCAAATTAGGCAATCTCGACAAAAGCTTAGTTGAGCAACAAGCAAGAAACTTGCTGGGTGAGTCAACGTCTTCTTCTCTACCCATGAAACTCATTACACACTTTGGCTTAGGTTATGACTTTAGAAATAAACGTTTACCGGTTTGGCGTGTAGAAGGTTCTAACGGCGAGCATGTATTTATTGACCCTGTCACTCATATATTAGTTGACAAAAATAATGCTTTAGGGCGTTTAGAGGGTTATAGCTTTTCGTTTTTGCATAAATGGAATATGTTGACGCCAATCACTGGACGCTTTAATCGGGACATACTCATTCTATTAACCCTAGGGTTAATCTTTATATTAGCCAGCTTTGGCTTAATGATACGTTTACGCAGTGTGACGCGATCTAAGGAGAGAAAGGAGAGACTTGAATAAAGAAAATAAAAGAATACCAAGCTAGACTGGGTATTCTTTTATTAAAAAGCGTTAAACAGGCAGGGTTAAATGCTCAGCAACCTGCTCAACCTTTAAGGTTTCAATGAAGGGCACCTCACCTAAACAAGGTGCTTTGATCATCGCCTTAAGGGTTTCTAAGTTTTCTTCGTAAGCCAACATATCCCCATCAACACGATTAGCGATCCAACCGGCGACTTCTAACCCATCACGTAAGATGGCTTCATAAGTTAATAGGGCATGATTAATACAGCCTAACTTCATCCCCACTACTAATATCACGGGTGTTTTCAACTCTTTAGCGACATCCGCGAACGTTTCATTTAAATTAAGCGGTACACGCCAGCCACCAGCTCCTTCTACGCAAATAAAGTCGGCTTTATTAATCATAAGCACGCCACGCAATAATCCCACAATGCGCTGGGCACTTAATGGCTTTTGGATACGTTGTGCAGCAATATGAGGCGCGATCGGTTCAAGTAGGGTAATTGGGTTAATCTGCATGTAAGGCAGTTTTTCGGTGCTGTACTCAATGTGCATGAGTGCATCATCATTTTGTAAACCTTCGCCGTGATCTTCACAGCCCGCCGCAACCGGTTTTAAGCCAAGGGTTTTCAAACCTTGTTCGCTCGCTTTATGTAAAAGCGCTGCGGTGCAGACGGTTTTTCCGGCGTCGGTATCGGTGCCTGTAATAAAATAACGTTGTTTACTCATAGTTTTCTCTTAAGTATTTAATTCGGCTTGACTAAGCAAGCACTCAGCACGCGATAACTGGCAGGTAGTCCTGCTTCTTGGCGGAAGGATTCCATAGCTTGCATGAACTGCTTCACCGCTCGCGGTGAAGTTAACCCTTTAGCACGGCCATCCGTTATATTGTGTGCACCAATGCGTTTAAGTGAGTCCGTTAAGCTTCGTACATCGCTATGGAAATCATAAAGTGTCGATATATGTAATTGCTCCACAATAAGCGAACTTTTCTTAATCATATTCTTTAAATCTTGCTCATCATCAAACTGATTCACGTGCTGATGCTGATCCACTTGCGACCACGCCTGCTTTAATTCCAATAGCGTGCCATCGGCAAGCGTACTTAATACAAGATGGCCACCTGGTTTTAAACATTTATAAGCTTGAGTCAGTACTTGCGAAAAATCATCACACCACTGTACCGCTAAATTTGAAAAAATGAGATCAAACTGATCTTCAGGAAAAGGTAGGTTTTCAGCATCTGCTACGGCGTATTGAAACTCA
Source organism: Bermanella sp. (assembly GCA_051277445.1). Taxonomy (GTDB): domain Bacteria; phylum Pseudomonadota; class Gammaproteobacteria; order Pseudomonadales; family Oceanobacteraceae; genus Bermanella. Next base: position 4,132 of record JBNMQC010000065.1, read on the forward strand.
GGGTGTTGTTGCTGAGCAAACGCCAGCATACCAGGGGCAATGTCTGCACCCAAAATTGATGCTTGAGGATATTGTTGACTGAGTAAAGGTAAACAATAACCGGTTCCGCAACCTAAATCTAAGATGTTTTGCTTTCTTTCATTAGGGCTCATGTCTATTAACGATTTTGCTAGCTCATGCTGAAAGCGAGCAAACTGGTCATACTCTTTAGCCGCATTACTAAAGCTTTTAGCCACGGCCTGTTTGGCGATCACGTCATGCATCAGGCAAACCCTGCATAAAGGTCAAAATACCATTGGCCACCAATTGTGGTTGAGTAACTAAGCAAGCATGACTGGCATTGGGCACAAAACTGGTTAAATGTTTTTCATTCAATTTATTAAGTGTTTGGCTCGCCTTATAAGGTACGATGGCATCATCGGTTGCCAGCATATGTAAACAAGGCTGCTGAATAATTTTTAAAGCCACCTGATTATCAATTAAAGCCAATAACTCTAAGGACGCTTTTAAGGTCTGTGAATCCGGTGCCGGCACTTGAGTATTTTGCTGCAACCATTTTAATGACTGCAACATCTCTTGCTTCTCACCCACCACCGTTAACGCGGCAAATCGTCTCAACGTCACACGCACGTCATCAATGCTATCCATAAAACCATCAAATAGCGGAGCCGGTACACCTTGCTTAAACTTTTTACTGGCCAAGAATTTAGCATTACTGCAAAGCGTCATGATTTTCTCTATGCGCTTAGGCGAATCGAGTGCGGCTTGAACGGCTAGCATTCCACCTAAAGACCAACCCAACCAGCTACTGTTTTCAGGCGCAACCGCCAGTAGCTCGCTCACCAGTTTATCAAGCTGATAGTCGCCATCTTCATATGGACTATCACCAAATCCTGGCAAGTCCACCGCTACAAAATGAAAATGCTCCGTGAATAAATCAGCAAGGGGTTTAAAAACTTGTGCATTACTGGCCCAACCGTGAATACAAAAAATAGTTGGTAAGGCGTTATCACCCCATTGGTGTACTGCTAATGCCATCTTATTTAGACTCCATGGTGGATGATAATGCGCCTAACGCATTTAAAAGCTGCTCAACGTGTTCATGTGTATGGGAAGCGGATAATGTAATGCGTAAACGGGCGCTACCAGCAGGTACGGTTGGCGGGCGAATCGCGGTGACCATAATGCCTTTCTCTCTTAATTGCTCACTCATCCTTAATGCTAACTGTGCATCACCTACTAACACAGGTTGAATGGCGGTATCAGAAGGCATCAGGTTCAAACCTAACTGGGCTGCGCCGGTTTTGAAACCGCGTATCAAGGATTGTAAGTGTTCACGGCGCGAAGACTGTTCTTTTACGATCTCGATACTCGCTAGTGTCGCTGCGGCAATGGCCGCGGGCATGGCGGTGGTATAAATATAAGGGCGCGCAAAGTTTGTTAAGTATTCTATGAGCTCTTTACTGCCCGCTACAAATGCGCCAGCGGTTCCCATACCTTTGCCTAAAGTCCCCATTAACACCTGCACCTCCTCTTGGGTTTGCCCTTGGGCTTCACAAGTGCCGGCACCTGTGTCACCTAACACACCCAATCCATGAGCGTCGTCTACCATCAGCCAAGCATCATTTTGTTTGGCCGTGGATGCTAACCTGGTTAAATCCGCTGCGTCGCCATCCATCGAAAAAACACCGTCGGTCACAATGAGTTTTCGGCGAGCATCCGTGCGCTGCAATCGCCCATTAAGATTTGTAATATCATTATGTAAGTAACGCTGAAAACGCGCACCGCTTAATAAGCCTGCATCTAACAATGAGGCGTGATTCCATTTATCTTCAAATACCGCATCTTGTTTATTTAATAACGCCGTGATGACACCAAGATTTGCCATATAACCGGTACTAAATAATAATGCTGAATCACGTCCGGTAAATTCTGCTAAAGCTTCTTCTAATGCTTGATGGTAATAACTATGGCCATTGACTAAATGGGCAGCGCCACTGCCCACTCCGAATTCATTAGCGGCCTGTTGAAACGCCGTAATTAATGTAGGGTGATTGGCTAGGCCGAGGTAGTCGTTAGAGCAAAAGGTTAAGTACTCGATACCGTCTATGCACATCACAGGCCCTTGCGGACTCTGTGCTAAACGAGTGGCACGATACAAGTTTTGTTCGCGGCGCTGATTTAAGTCTTGCGATAAATCAAAAGGCATAATGAAATTTTGATGAACGCAGAATAAAAGTCAGAGTGTTCTGGCTTTTATTCCCATGCTCATGAACCTTATACAGTGGCGTCGTAGAAAGGCTGAGCCGTGTCGTTTTTCTCAATCTGCTTACTAAGCGCATCCGCTTGAGCTTTGTCATCACGATCAACAATGGCTTGCTCTGGACGTAAACCTAAACGCTTGAACAGCTTCATGTCTTCGTGGGCTTCTGGGTTAGGCGTAGTTAATAAACACTCACCATAGAAGATAGAATTAGCACCGGCCATGAAACACATGGCTTGCATCTCATCACTCATTTCTTCACGGCCAGCACTTAAGCGCACATGGGATTTTGGCATTAAAATACGGGCAATGGCGATGCAGCGCACAAATTCAAAGGGATCTAAGTTATCAACATCCTCCAGCGGCGTACCTTTTACTTTTACTAACATATTGATAGGCACACTTTCTGGCTGAACCGGTAAGTTCGCTAACTGGGTTAATAAACCGATGCGGTCGTTTTGATTTTCACCCATGCCAATAATGCCGCCCGAGCAAATTTTCATTCCGCTATCACGCACATGTTGCAGGGTGTCTAGGCGGTCGCCATAGGTACGGGTTGTGATGATCTTGTCGTAAAACTCTGGGCTGGTATCTAGGTTGTGGTTGTAATAATCCAAGCCGGCTTGGGCCAGTTCATCCGCTTGAGATTCATCCAACATACCAAGGGTCATGCAGGTTTCTAAGCCTAACTCTTTCACGCCTTTTACCATTTCAAGCACATAAGGCATGTCGCGTTTATTGGGGTTTTTCCAAGCAGCCCCCATGCAGAAGCGGCTTGAACCCTTGGCTTTGGCTTCAGCGGCTTTTTTTAGTACCGCTTCGACTTCCATCAAGCGTTGTTTTTCTAAGCCTGTGTTGTAATGGGCTGATTGCGGGCAATATTTGCAATCTTCTGGGCATGAACCGGTTTTAATAGAAAGCAGGGTACTCACTTGCACTTCATTTGGGTCAAAGTGCTGGCGATGGACCACCTGAGCCTGAAACAGTAAATCGTTAAACGGCAGATCAAACAACGCCTGAACGTCTTCGCGGGCCCAGTCGTGACGAATATCTTGTGTTTGTGTTGCGCTCATAATACTTCCTTACCAGATCTTATAGGCTGTGCTGGTTTTATTTATTCTCAAATGGCAGGCTTATGGCTGACCAAGTAGGATGAAATCGTGATCAGTATATTAGCCGCTTATTTACGACAGTCAACCACTGCTATTTTAGAGGTTTACAGCAGCTTATTTATTAGGCAATGTATTTTCTGCCTTTATCCTAGCCACGTAATATCTGCTCCCCTTGCTTAGCCGCTTTGCCACGCCTTGGGCAGCATTGCCCCCAATGTGCCGAACCCAATCACCATGGCCATATATGCGGTGAATGCTTGAAAAAACCACCTGCCTTTGACCGGGCTATCTGTCCCTTTTTATTTCAAGGACCCACTGCAGGTCTGATTCAAAAACTCAAGCGTAAGAATAAGGTGTTGGGCCTTGAGTGCCTTCAATCAAACCTAAGTGAGCACTTACAATCTTTTGAGTTTGATGCCGTTGTACCTGTCCCATATCACTGGAAAAAGCTAATTTGGCGCGGCCATGACCCCACAGGTCAGCTGGCTTCAAGTTTAAGCAAAGCCATCAATACACCTTTGCTGACTGGACTTACGCGGATAAAAGCCACCCGAAGTCAGCAAAACTTAGATAAGAGCCAACGACAATCCAATGTTCGACGAGCATTTCGCTGCAGCCCGCGCTTTGCCCAACAGATTAAAGGGAAAAACATCCTTTTGGTCGACGACGTGCTAACAACCGGTTCCACTTGCCACGCCTGTGCCTTGTTACTAAAAAAGCATGGTGCGAAAAGCGTGACCCTTGCCTGCTTAGCTCGCACACCCCTTGAGCATCAATAACTTCCCTCGCAAGCCATTCAATTAGCCAGTAAACTGCGCACACTTACTCTAGACGACCGAGTTTATGTCACAGCCTTTGCCTCACCCATACGAACAACTCACACCCGATACTGTGCTTAATGCCATCGATGCCATTGTGGCACCTTTAGGCTGGCTCACCAGTGGGCACCAGTTAGCATTAAACAGTTATGAAAACCGCGTATATCAAATTGGTATTGAAGAGCAAAAAGACATCGTGGCGAAGTTTTATCGCCCAGGTCGCTGGAGCCGAGCCACCATATTACAAGAGCATGAATTCAGCTTGTTCGCTCAAGAAGACGAGCTTCCCGTGATTGCACCCATGGTTATCGAGAATGAGAGCCTGTTTGAGTACCAAGGCTTTTATGTTGCGATATTCCCTAAACAAGGTGGGCACAGCGGGCACATTGAAAACCTAGCTGACTTTGAGCAAATGGGCCGTTTAGTCGCGCGCCTTCATCAAACTGCAAATGCCGTTGAATGCGACCAGCGAGGTGATATGACACCGCAACGCTTTGCTCGCGATAGCCGCCAGTTTATTTTAGATAATGGCTTCATTGACGACAGCTTACTGCCTGCTTATGAAAGTTTAAGCTTGGATATTTGCAATATGCTCGATGAGCGCTGGCACAATCCTAAAATGCAATTGGTACATGGCGACTTACACGCTAGCAACTTAATTTGGCAACACGATCAGCCTTACATGCTTGATCTAGATGACTGTATACGGGCGCCTCGCATTCAAGATATGTGGATGCTGCTGAACGGCGACCGCGATCAAATGCAGGCTCAGCTTGCGGCCATGGCACGGGGCTATGAAATGTTTTTACCTTTCCCAGCTGACCAAATACCGCTAATTGAAGTGCTGCGCACCATGCGCCTAATGCATTACAGTGCTTGGCTGGCAAAACGCTGGGATGATCCCGCATTTAAGATGGCCTTCCCTTGGTTTAACACACCCAGATATTGGTCAGAGGAAATACTCACCCTACGTGAGCAGTTTTCAGCCCTGCAAGAGCACCCTCTGCAACTGATCGGATAACGATTTGTTCACGTAAACCTCTTGCACAACGGTGCCGCGCCGTTAAACTGCGGCCTGAATTCACATTAAGGACATTTCATGAAACTGTTTGTATCTGCATTAGCCGTCGTTAGCATGTGTTTTGGCTACTGTGCATCCGCGCAAGAAACGGCTTCACAGCCGACTAAAATCGATATCGAAAAACTTTACCTAGGTGCCGGCATCAGCCATAACCGAATCGATAGTTTCAGCGGCACAGATGGCAAAGCCAGTGGCTTTCAACTGTTTGCTGGCTACGACTATGGCCAGCGCAGCGGCATTGATTTAGCGGCCGAGGCAGGATTCATTCAAAGCGGTGAATTTTACGATGGCTCAAGCGAAGACGCCGACGGCATCTGGGCTGCCGGTGTGGCCAGCAAAGACTTACCTGAAATTAACAATAAGCTAGCCGCTATTGCTCGCTTGGGTTATGGCCTAGGCGGCGATGATGGCTTATTCATGGGCCTGGGGGCGCAATATCGCCTAAATACACAAGCATTAATGCGCCTTGAGTATGTGAATAAAGACTTATCTCAATCTTACCAGCTCAACGCTGTATTCCAGTTCTAGCATCGTTTCTGGGTGCCCACCTTAGGCACCCAGCCTTCCTTTGTGTTCATTGCCGATCAGGCTTATCTCAAGCAAATCCCTCCCTTATCGATCAATCTATTCCAAGCTTTAAATACCTGAAACACAGCCATCACTGGCTGAAACAAGCCATTTTCACTACAATAGCCTTATTAAAATTAAAGTGATGCCCAATGAGCCTATCCCTGCCAAGCCAGCTATTGCTGCAACAAGACCTGCCTAAAAATGCACTACTGATTAACCCGCCTCGTGATGACTTATCCCACGAATTAGACGAACCAAGCTGGCATGTGGCCAGTTTTAGTTATGCTGTACAGCAGCACTATCAAAACATGGATTACACCTGTGTGGATATTTGCGCCCCTTTGGCACAAGAATATTCACACATCGTCATTTACCTACCCAAAGCCAAAGCCCGATTACAGTACGTATTGGATTTCGCCATGAGCGCCCTAACAGAAAACGGTGAAATTTGGTTTGTAGGTGAAAACAAAGGCGGCATTAAGAGCCTAGGTAAAAACCTTAAAGACGACTTTAACAGCATCGAAAAAATGGCCATGGGCAAACACAGCGCCATCGTTTGCGCTCAAGGCCCGCAGCGTCGCACCACATTTACCCTAGATGAATACTTTGTCAGTCACGACAATGAACATGGCTTGGCTCTACGCTCATTGCCAGGCGTGTTTAGTCAAGAGAAATTGGATAAAGGCACTCAGGTTTTATTGAAATTCTTACCACGTAAGATTAAAGGACGCATCCTAGACTTTGGTTGCGGCACCGGCACGATCGCCAGCTACATCAGCCAAAACCGAGAATATGAAGAAATCGAAATGATTGACGATGACTTCTTGGCCGTGAAAAGCGCACAAGCCAATATTGAAGCCAACAAGATTGAATTTACCGAAGCCTTTGCCAGTGATGGCTTTAGCCAAATCGAAGGGCGTTACAACTGGATTGTCAGCAACCCGCCGTTCCATCAGGGCATCAAAACCGACTATAACGTCACTGAGAATTTTTTAAGACAAGCCAAAGAATATTTAAAACTAAGCGGTAAACTGCTCATTGTTGCCAATGAGTTTTTAAATTACGAAGTGATCTTACGAGAGCATTTTAAAGGCGTCACAACCGTTGCCAAAGAGAACGGGTTTAAAGTGATTCAGTGTGAAGGGATTATGCGCAGCCGCACTTAGACGCTTCAAAAGCACGCATAAAAAAACGGGAGCACCTTATGGTAACTCCCGTTTTTTCTCATCGAATAATTAAGCTTTACGCCTACCGACCAAAAGTACCAGCATCATTGCAAACAAATAATACATAGAAACAGCTCCACTGAGCTCTGCTCGTGGCCTAGGTTCGTCTTCCTCACTTGAGGTATCTTCGCGTTCTTCTAACAATTCTTCTTTAGGCTCTCCCTCAGGCTCCTCAACTACTTCATCCGAAGGGTTATCATTATCTTCTTCAATCACATCAGCGCTGGCTACCAAAGAATAAACAAACGCTGGAAGATTCTCTTGAGTCACACTTATAACGCTAAATACATTATCCTTTAACTGTAGATATTGGTTGATAGCATCTTTGGTTTTAAAATAATAAAATTCATTTTTTATAACCGAATAATTAGCACTATCCGAGTCTACTATTACAACCCCATTTTCATTTTCTGTTGTCGTAAATAAAACCCTATACCCATCTAGATAGTAAAAATTGTGAATCTCTGCACCCAGAGGAAGCACCTCAGCACTCATCACAGAGTCAACAACGAATGTTGGATTACCCCAAAATGGCACCAATAATCGCCAAATCAACACCTCTCCATTGTCTCGCTTATCCAAACAAAAAAGGTTATTACTGGAAAGCTGACAATTGAAGAATTCGTTTACCCCTGCAGGAACTACAATAATTTTTTCTTTCTCGCCGTGATTAAGCCACTGAAATTTCCATCCGTTTTCACTATCTGCAGCCAATACAGTACCTTTGGCCAATGGATATAATTCATAAGTATTTGCCAAAGCGGTTGTATAAGAATACGTTTTGTTTGTGTCCTGTTCTAACCACTCCAGTTTAATACTACCATCCACTGGAGGATCAACAGAGTACCCTACGACTCCAGCATTTGTGTTTATCACTTTGTCATTAGATTCTAAACTTGTTGTCATGAGCTTTTTAATTTCAGGCTTAAAAACCCATAAGCCAGTGTCGG
>JBNMQC010000066.1:0-12084 GCA_051277445.1 Bermanella sp.
ACGTCAATGCGTCTTGGGCAATTCGCAACATGAAGGGACCGCCATACCTGAATAAGAATGGCGCGTAATTCTACCTTAAATGCACCCATGGCGAAATCAAAATTTGTTTAAGTTTGCATCATTTTTAGGTGTAAGCACCCGATGACACAGCGGACTGCGCATTTTATGGATGTTTAAGGGGTAAATCCGTCATAAAATCCAGCATCACTTGTTGATATTGAGCCGAACGGAACGTGGTTATATGCGCACCTTGCGTACTAACCCAGGTTTTAGGGGACGTAGCCTGTGCGAATACGCGCTCACCCGCATCATAGGGCACGGTTTGATCGTCAGGGCTGTGGAACATAAGCAGGGGCTTCTCTCCCAACTGGTCTATCCACTTAATAGGATCATACTCTGACGTCATCGCTAACGCCGGAAGCTGCAGCAACCAAGTTAACCAATGACGAGACATGGCCGTGGCCGCCATACCAGGGTAACTATCAAACGCGGCATCCAGCACTACGCCATCCACCTGATCCTTTTGCGAATAACTGGCCAAACCATAAACCCCTAAGGTTGCCCCCATACTCTGGCCAAGTAACACAACCGGTAGGCCATTATCTTGCGCCAGCACCCAATCCAACCCAGCATGCACATCCATAAAAATATCAGGCAACATTGCTTGGCCATCACTATGGCCGTACTGGCGATAGCCCAACAAGAAAACGTTATAACCGGCTTTTACCAGCCAATGAACATTAAACTGGTGGTAGCTCATGTTTTGCGCATTACCGTGCAAAAACACCACATTGCCTTTGGCCTCGCCTTGCGCTGGCATCCACCAGCTGTGCAGGTCCGTACCATCATGGGCTTGTATTTCCACGGTTTGGTAGTCAAATCCCAGCTGGGCCGGTGTCGCAGGATAGTCTTTTAACGGATAAAACATTAATGACGTCATACTGGTGCAAGCATTCAAGCCCAACACCAATACGAAAAGCAAGCACGCTCTAGTGATAAACGGCATACGTTAGCCTTACCTGTTCTTGTTCAAGTTGACGCCATTCCTGCTTTTGCCATTCCACTCTTATCTGCTGGTGTCGACCTAGCGGCACACCCACACCCACTTGAAACTCCGAGCTGTCACCGCTTTGAAATACACTACTTAAGTGCTGCGCCGACAGCCATGCACTAAATTGCGTGGTTTGTATTAAATAGCCAACCTCAGCACCCGCACCCAATCGCCAATCATCGTCATAGCGATCACTATTGGCTAATTGTGTTTGTAAAAAGCCATAGACATTTCCAGGGCCCGCTTCATAGCCGACGCCACCGCCCAATTTAATGTGAAGCTGCCCCTTGTCATCACTTACCCAGCGCTCATAACCGCCGTTCACTTGCCAACTAATGGGCTGGCTAAAACGATTTCGCGGGCCCAGCGAGCGAATACTGATGACATCGAAATGCTGTAGCTGCAAATGTGATTGATCCGCACGAAAGCGAATATCCCCCATTTCTATTTGCGCCCCTTGACGATAACCGGGCAAATTATCTAACCAGTCATGGTAATTGATACGAAAGCCAACTTCTAAATAATCCTCCGTCGCACCAACAGTTGAGCGCAAGGTTTTGTGGCCATGCTCATCACGAATTTTAGGTTGCTCAACAGCAGGATAGGCATCCCCTGAAAACGTCACCTTTGAACGCAGGGATAATAATTTCAAACTGCGTTTTGGTAGAGTTGGGTCCATGTCTTTTTTCTTTAAGTTTAAGTAACGGGTATAACCATAAGCGATATCTAAAACCTGCGCCTTTTCTTGTTCATCCAATGATAAAAAGCGTGCATCCCTTGCCATGGCGTATGGATCGTCTGCTAGGTCTCGGGCAATAGTACGAAGATTCGCGTTTAGCTGTAAACGTTGCTGCTCAATCAAGGTGGTTTTTGACGGTCTGAATTTTACGTCTCCGATCAAGCCTTTTTCTTCAAGGGCTCGAATGGTGTCAGTCGGAACGGTTCTATAAGTAAAAGGCGCGGCTAATTGCCAGCTTGGATTCACCACATCTAACAAGGTTAATAAGCGATATGAGCAATTTTCATCAATAAAAAAGTAATCAAACCGAATCTCATTCAACTCCCAAATATGACGTGTAAATTCTTGAATTTGCTCATGGGTTAATTCAAGTTTGTACTCCCAAATATCACGGCTTTCAATGTGATTATATTCATTCACCTTTTCATAATACGGCACTAAGGATACATAACCAGGGTATCCACCACTTAATCCCTTTACGGTGAATGTCAGTTCATCATCGTTAGCATCGGTAAACGCGGCAAAATTAATTGCAGACGATAATAATTGGTGACCCTGCTTACCATCTAAGCGAAATAATGTGTGACCAAACATAGAAGACGGGCTATTAAGATAAGACGATGGAAAGATTAAAAATAATTCATCACCTTGGATTTTATCGTACCAATCATCATATGCAGGGCAAGCAATCGAAGAAAAGTTTTCCTCAGGCAACACTTGTTTAAGCCAATTCAAGCGTGCAGGGAAGCGGCATAATGCAGCACTATCACCTTGTTGCTCCTCTTTAAACGCACTAATCGTGGCTTTTAACTCTGCCAATGCATCGTATTTACCGGCCTTAGATAAAAAGAAACGCTCATCATCGACTTCAGAGTATTCAACGTTATTAAAACCCTGAGCTTGATAATGCAACAGTGCTCGCCACTTTGCAGATTGGGATAGTTGAGTAATATTGGAATCAGAAGAGGCAGGAAAAGCAATACAACCCAAAACACACATCAGGGCGAAAAAACGTAGAGTAGGCATGAATTTTATTCTTAGTTTATTCTGGGACAAAAATAATAAAGGGGTGCAAAGGCACCCCCTATTTAATCAACTAACCGCTAGGATTAACCTAGATATTTAGCCAATTTATCGTTGCCAGCCATTACGCTTACTAGCGCGCCGTAAGCTTCTTCAGAAGACGCTTCAGTGCTTACGAAAATAGAATCGAAGTTAGCTTGAACTTCTTTAGAGAATTCAGCTTTATCCGCCGCATCAACACCAATTAGAGATGTAAGTGCGTCTAGAGACTCGCCTTGGCCACGAGCAGAATCTAAAGCAAGCTGCTCCATGTTTTGGTCCATGAATACACGAGCCAACTTAAGTGGACCATTAGCGCCTTCACAGCCTAAAGTACCAGAAGTCATACCAAAGGTTTGGTTACCAGAAGAGCCATTGGTAGTTGCAGCCATTACGTGCTCATACCATTCGTTTGCGTCAGGGAAAACAACCGCAGTACCAAGACCACAACCTGCAGGGCTAGCGAAAGAAGATGTAGCAGCTACAGCAAGTGCAGCACCAGCGATGAACTTTTTCATGTATGATTCCTTATCCGTTGGAACAAATTAATTGGCGGTTTAGTCAACCGCCAAAACCAGTATAGCCATTTAATCCCAGGTTTTGTCTAGTAATTTTTATGATTGGTTCACACTATTAGGTCTATATGAGTAATTTTGCACAAAATAACAACATCATTAGCGTCAGTCAGCTGAACCGTCAAAGTAAAGAATTACTCGAAACCTACCTGCATCGCGTTCAAGTCACTGGCGAAATTTCGAACCTTGCCCGTCCTGGTAGTGGCCACTGGTACTTCACACTTAAAGATCAACGGGCACAAGTGCGTTGCGCCATGTTTAAAAGTCGCACCCAATATTTGAAGTTTGTTCCTAAAGAAGGGGATCAGGTGATGGTGACCGCTTCTGTCAGCTTATATGAAGCTCGTGGCGACTATCAATTAATCGTCGATGCCATGCAAAGCGCTGGCGAAGGCGCATTGCAATTAGCCTTTGAAGAACTCAAGCAGCGCTTGTTTAAAGAAGGGCTTTTCGACACACAGCACAAACAACCTCTACCCGCCCACCCAAAGCACTTAGGGATTATCACCAGCCCAACCGGTGCGGCGGTGAAAGACATTATTTCCGTACTCAAGCGGCGCTTCCCTAGCTTGCCTATTTCGATCTACCCAACACAAGTACAAGGGCAGCAAGCCGCAACGCAAATTGCCAACGCCATTGCACAAGCCAATCGCGATAACCTATGCGACGTGCTCATTGTTGGCCGAGGGGGCGGCAGCTTAGAAGACCTTTGGCCGTTCAACGAAGAAATCGTGGCGCGTGCACTGTTTAATAGTCGCATTCCTACCATTAGCGCCGTGGGTCACGAAGTGGACACGTCCATTAGCGACTTTGTAGCCGATTTACGGGCCCCAACCCCTTCTGCTGCGGCTGAACTGGTCAGCCCCGACCGCTTTGAATGGCTTGGTCGATTTGAGCAACTCGAACGCAGCTTGCTGCGCACCATACAAAACCGTATCGCACAGCATAATTTTCACTTGCTGCAACTTGTGAAGCGCTTACGCCACCCAAAAGACAAGCTCCAAGAACACATGCAGCGCCTTGATATGGCCGACATGCGATTAAAGAACGCTTTATTAAGGCGACTGCAAAATCATAAAGACCGCTTACAGCGCTGCCAGCAAATCTTAAGTGGCTTTAAGCCCGACAAACAGCTGGCTTTGATGCAACAAACAAACGATCAGTTAAAAAAACGTCTGGTCAAAGCCATGCAAGGCCATCTTGTTCATTTGCAGCAATCCCTATCAAGGGAGGTAGAAGTCTTGAATGCCGTCAGTCCTTTAAGTACGCTAAGCCGAGGCTACGCCATTAACACCACCGAACAAGGGGATGTTATTCACAACGCCAAGCAAGTTAACGTGGGCGACACTGTCCGTGCTCAGCTTCATCAGGGCAAACTAAGTCTTACCGTCAAAGAGTTACATGATGATTAAAAACCGCACATGCCGTATCCCATTTTTGTCTGCATTTTTCATCTTAATGGGAATGCTCATGCCATTCATGAGTCACGCCTTGCCACAGTCCGCCAATGTCCCTGGCGGATTGGTATTAATTAAATTGGATGCCGCTTCCAACACACAACCACAAGCTATGTACAAGCAAACACCTGTTGCGGTTATTCAACAAAACGAGTCGTGGTATGCGGTGGTGGGGCTTGGCCTAAGTACCAAAAGTGGCGAGCATTTCGTGGTTAGCCAAGGTAAACGCTACCCTTTTGAAGTGGTTAGTAAAGATTACCCTGAGCAACATATTCAACTTAAAACCCGTAAGCACATTGATTTATCCGCCGAGGACTTGGCTCGCCATAAGCGAGAGAAAAAACAAGCCCAGGCCGTATTTGACGCATTTGATGCACAGCAACAGCCAGACCTAGCTTTTGCTAAACCGGTAGTGGGTCCTTACTCAAGCCCATTTGGTTTGAAACGTTTTTTTAACGGAGAGCCAAGAAATCCCCACAGTGGCTTAGACATCGCGGCACCAACTGGCACACCCATTCACGCCCCTGCCGCCGGTAAAGTGGTGTTAACCGGCAACTTCTTTTTTAACGGAAACGTGGTGTACATGGACCACGGCCAAGGCCTGATCAGCATGTTTTGCCACCTTAGTGAAATCGATGTTAAGCAAGGGGATGTTATCCCCAAGCAGGCGTTATTAGGCAAAGTCGGCGCCACGGGACGTGTTACCGGCCCACACCTGCACTGGTCGGTTAGCTTAAACAATGCCCGCATAGACCCTCTTCTATTGTTACCTAAAGAGGCACAACCTGAGTAATCCACAGCACCGATTCCTCAAAGATTGCGTATAATGCCCAATCCACACAATGAATAGACCTTAGGGGGAGCCAAATGGACGATTTTTCAGAATTCAAAGACGCGGTTGGTGACGTCACTCCCCTTAAAACCGAAGCCCGCGTGAGCCTATCCAAACACCAACGCGATGCCATTGCCATTGCCCAGCGACGCCAAGCGGCCATCACAGACGCGCAAGCGGATCCAAACCACTTAAGCGACAACCATGTGCACATGGTGAAGCCTTACGACATCATCGAATATAAAAAAGATGGCGTGCAAGAAGGGGTTTATCGCAAGTTTCGTTTGGGTAAGTATGAACTGGATGCTCGACTGGATCTTCACCGTAAAACCGTGCTTCAGGCTCGCGAAGAAGTCTACCGCTTTATTGCAGACGCCATGAAGTACGACCTGCGCACCTTGATCATCCTGCATGGTAAAGGGGAAAAAGAAGCCACGCCTGCCCTTCTAAAAAGCTGGACGAATAAATGGCTCAGAGAATTTGAAGATGTGATTGCCTTCCACAGTGCACAGCCTCAACATGGCGGCACGGGTGCCGTTTACGTGATGCTGCGTAAAAGTGAGCGCAAGAAACAAGAAACCCGCGAAAAACACCGCATTAAATAACCAGGTACTGACCATGAGTAAAGCACCCGGTACATCCGGCACCATGCCAATCGAAGGGGCGGCCTGCGGCATCAAGCCCAGCAAAGAAGCCATGGAAGTGGACTTCAGCGTGGATTTCTCTCAGGCCAAGCAATTTCTGCCCAAAGACAGTGAGCCCAGCGAAGACGCTAAAGACCCTAACGAGTCTGCATAACCCCTTTGCTTATAACCTTGTCAGCATGAGCAGCTGAGCTAGAGTTAAAGGATATTAGACCATTTGGTATGCCCGTGGCCCTTTTTCCATTTATCAGCAAATCAGTCAAAGCAGAGCAAGCGGCTTTCGTCCACGATTTAGAGCAGCAAGTAAAAACCCTCTCGCAACAGCTGGAAAACGCCCACCTCAGTCGCCTTGCCTCTGAGGAACTTAAAAATCATATTGGCGACATGGCCAACGAACAAAGTGATCTAAGCGACTTACTCTTTAGAACACTTCAAAGTGTTAATGACATTCATAACTTGGTCAGCAATAACGCCGAAGCACTGGGCGCTGAGCGCTCTCGCCTAAAAGACAGTGAAGCCACCTTCAGCCAAATCACGGTTATTTTGCAACAAGTGAGCGCCAGCTTAAGTCAAATTGATAACCGAGCCAGTGAGACCGGCAACAACATGATTCAGTTAAACCAGTCGGCTGCAAAAATTAACGACTGCGTGGTTCAAATCGAAAACATCAGCGATCAAACCAATTTATTGGCACTCAATGCCGCCATTGAAGCAGCGCGGGCCGGCGAGCAAGGCCGAGGGTTTGCCGTTGTAGCTGATGAAGTGCGCACTCTTGCTGGGCAGACTGGCAGCACCACCAAAGAGATTTCTGGGATTATTCAGGCCACCACCGGCTTCATTCGACAGGTGGACAAAGGCATCGAAGACATTCAAAAAGACGCCGCGAATCTAAGAGACACCACCGCGACCATTGAGTCTTCGGTAAAGCTCATCACCGATTTAAGCAAAGACATGAACATCATCATTAATCGCAGCACCAATGAAAGCTACATTCAAGTAGCCATGCTGAGCTTATTGGCATTCAAATCTCGTGTGTATGAATTCATTGCCACTGATGAGCCGAACGAAGAAAAAGCAAAAATGATTGAAAACCATACCGAAGGTCGCTTTGGGCTCTGGTATTACGAAGGTTTGGGCAAGTCGACGTTTGGCCATTTACAAAATTATAAAAACATCGAGCCGCATCTCATTAGCCTTCACAAGCATGCCTTTCAAGCGTTAGAAGAAGCCAGAGAAGGCTCCAGTAAACATAAGATTGCCAACCTAGATAAGATGGAAAGCGCCAGTGAAAGCTTAATACAGTATTTAGAAGGCTTGAATGACGAACTGCAAACCATGGCCAAGCATGCCATGGCAAATGACAATAACGATGACATTTTATTTTAATCCGCTCATCTAATCCCTCGCTTTCCATTCGCCCCTACTTATCAGCTGAGCAGTTGGGCTATAATCGAGTTTTTGAGCCAAATATGATCACTCTGTGCCACACCGATGACCTTCATGACAACCAAAGCAAAGGGTTTGAGTTAGAAGGCCGCCATATTTTTGCTGTTAAAAAATACAATAAAATTCATGTCTATCGTAATCAATGTCCACATCTTGGTATTCAGTTAGAAATGATGCCCGATCAATTTCTTGATAGCAGCCACAGCTTAATTATGTGCGCCATGCATGGTGCCTTGTTCCGCATTGAAGATGGTCTTTGCATTAGTGGCCCTTGCCTCGAACAAGCACTTGAAACCATTCCCTTTGCTATCGTTGATCAACACATTGTCATCAATGACGCTGACCTTAATTAGCCATTCGTCTAGTTGCCATAATCTTATTTTTCGGTAAGGTAAAGTTAGCTCGCTAATAGGCAATAAAATGGACAAGCAACTTTTACTCATACTAGTGAGCGCCTATGGCGGCCTATTATTCTTTGTCGCTTGGTGGGGGGAGAAGCACGGACAATTCATTCGTCTTTCTTGGTGGCGCCCTCTTATCTACAGCCTTTCCATTGGGGTGTACTGCAGTTCTTGGACGTTTTTAGGTGCCGTGGGTCAAGCGGTGGAAAACGGTTGGCACTTCTTGCCGATTTATTTAGGCCCGATCCTTCTCATTATTTTTGGCTGGGGTTTTTTAAAGCGACTGCTCACCGTTAGCCATATCAATAAAGTCACGTCCATTGCGGACTTTGTTGGCTCTCGCTACGGCAAAAACCAAGCACTGGCCGCGATTGTCACCCTTGTGTTAGTGGTTGGGACCCTGCCATATATTGCCCTGCAATTACGAGGCGTCTCCATCGCATGGGACAGTTTAAGCTGGCAATCCACCCACCCATCATTTGATAACGCATCCAGCTTTATTGCAGCCGTAGTGATGACTTGGTTTGCCATTTTATTTGGCACACGGGTCATAGATGGCCCGGATCGTTTACGCGGTATGATCACGGCTGTCGCCACAGAGTCCATCATAAAATTAGTGGCGTTCGTGGTTGTGGCATTCTTAGCCATCGCATTGATGAACAGCGACCTACCTGACATTCAACAAGCCAACTTTCAAGTGGACCAAATTACCAGTCCGCTTTTTTTCACCCAATTACTGCTCGCCGCCACCGCCATTATTTGTTTGCCCCGGCAATTTCATGTCATGGTGGTTGAATACCAAGGCGCCAGAGACATTCAATATACCCGCTGGTTGGTCCCCCTGTATCTTGGTGCCTTTGCCTTGCTTGCCATTCCCCTTGCTCATACCGGCGCGCAATTGTTTGGTGGCTTAGATATCTCACCTGACAGTTATGTATTAACCCTGCCGCGGTTCAGTGGTGATGAATGGATCTTGGCGTTAACCTTTATCGGCGCAATCTCTGCCGCCACTGGCATGGTGATTGTCGCCACAATCACCCTTTCCATCATGGTGTCTAATGAGTTAATTGTGCCCGCTTGGCTGCGCCCAAAAAGTAACTCCCGTTATAAATCAAAAGATCTTGGTCGCACATTACGCTTTATTCGCCGCGGGGCCATTGTGGGAATTTTAGCCTTAAGCTGGCTGCTTGAGCGAATCATGAGTCAAAACGAAGGCTTGGCCAGTATTGGTTTGATTTCCTTTGCCGCATGCGCTCAATTACTCCCAGGGGTGCTGGCTGCTTTGTACTGGCCTAAGGGCCATGCAAAAGGGGTCATCGCCGGACTGATTACCGGCATGATGATCTGGTTTTATTGTTTGCTGCTTCCCACCTTGTTACCTGAAAACCACAACTTACTGGTAAGTGGTTTATTTAATGTTAGCTGGCTTGCCCCCAATAATTTATTAGGACTGAATGATCTAGACCCTCTGAGTCATGGCGTTTTATTAAGTTTATTTTTTAATACGTTCATTTTCTATGTGGTGTCAAACCAATCTAAATTTAGTTATTTGGATTTACGCCAAGCCCAGCGCTTTACTCAAACCCATGTGCGCCATGATGACATTCAATTGGACACCACATTAAGCTCCGTTGAGGTCCGTCAATTACAGGCACTTGTTGACCCGCTTTTTGGCGCAGAAAGAAGCCACGCCATGTGGCGCAGTTTTGAGCGTCAAATTGGCCATCGATTATTACCCCATGATTACGCGCCGAATTTTATCATTGGTGACATCGAACACGAATTGGGCGCGATTATTGGCGCCGTATCAGCCCATAAAGCCATGGCATTGTTAGCAGGAGAGCAACCATTAAAACTTCAAGACTTTGTCAGTCTTGTGAGCGGCAGTTCTAAACAAATACAATTTAGCCAAACCTTACTTCAGACCACGCTCGAAACGATTCCTCAGGGCATCAGCGTAGTCGATAAAGATTTAAATTTGATCGCTTGGAATCAACAATATCAACGCTTATTCGAATACCCAAAACGCTTGCTCTACATTGGTTGCGATATTAAAACTATTTATGAATTCAATGCACAAAGGGGTTATTTGGGTAACGAAGAGAGCAACCAAAAGAAACTGGTTCAACGGCGTTTAATGCAACTTAACACAGGTCATGATTATCGCTTGGAGCGTGAACTGCCTAACGGTAAAGTCATTGAGATTCGTGGCACACCGCTTAAAAATGGCGGTTATGTTACAACCTATACTGACATCAGTGATTATCACCGTGTTCTCACAGAACTGGCGCAGTCTAAGTCTCATTTAGAAGACAGAGTAAACCTGCGCACAGAAGAACTTCAAAACACCAATGAGTTATTACAAAGGGAAAATGAATTACGCGCCCGAACCGAGCAAGAATTGCTGCAAGTACATGCCAGTAAAAGCCGTTTTCTAGCTGCAGCCAGCCATGATCTCTTGCAGCCAATCAACGCTGCTCGATTGTTTACCGCATCGATTCAAGCTCAAATTCAGCCTCTCGACTTGCCACAATCAAGCTTGGATATCACAACTCAACAATTAGATGACGCGCTGAGTCAAGCCGAGCAGTTGATTAACTCGTTAAGAGAGATATCACGATTGAGTTCCGGTAAAGAGCAAGCACGACGTTCCCATTTTTCTTTAGACAGCTTATTACGCCCTTTAGCCAGCGAAGCCATTGCTATTGCCCAGAAAAAAGAGATTGAGTTTCATTGGGTGCCTTCCAACGCTTGGCTGTATAGCGATCAACATTTATTGCGTCGGGTGTTACAAAACTTTGTATCGAATGCTGTGCGCTATACCCAAAGTGGTAAAGTTTTAATGGGCGTGCGCCGCGTGGGCAATGACATGCGTTTACAGGTGCTCGATACGGGACCAGGCATTTCAGAGGATGAAATGGGACGAATTTTTGATGAGTTTGAACGCCTCCCAGGTGCGATTAGTAATCAAGGCTTGGGGTTGGGTTTGTCCATTGCCCAGCGCATCGCTCAATTGCTTGGCCACAGTATAGAAGTCACATCCAAGGTAGGGGTGGGCTCGACCTTTTCGATTCTGGTACCTAGAGGCAGCGTACAAGTGACAGCGAAAAAGCCACACATCCAGGATCCTAATCTGGCTGGTATTCGCGTGCTGTGCATTGATAACGAGCAGCGTATTTTGCTCGGTATGCAATCCTTACTAGAACAATGGGGCTGTCATGTCATTACTGCCACAGACTTGGGGCAAGCGTTAAGCTTTTGGAATCTTACGCAAGCGCCGCAGTTTATCTTGGCTGATTATCATCTTGATCATGAAACAGGCTTAGACGTGATTGAAGCATTGCGTCTGCATTGGCAATCGGATATCCGCGCCATTGTGATCAGTGCAGATAACAGTGATGAAATTCGTCAAAAAGTATTAAGCACCGACTGTTCATTTATGGCCAAGCCAGTAGCACCCGCGGCACTTCGCAATATTTTGCGACAGCAGCTGAATGCGATAAATAGTCGAAATTAGAAATTAGAAATTAGCTTGATCGTGAATGGGTTGCACCGCCAAGGTACTCATGGCTTTAACCACTTGGGTGCGCGAATGTAAACCCAGTTTACGGAAGATCTCTGTCATGTGGGCTTTGATGGTGGCTTCTGTCACACCCAGCTCGTATGCAATTTGCTTATTGAGTAAACCTTCGCTGACCATATTGGCCACTCGAAATTGTTGCGGCGTTAATTGCGCAAGGGCTTGAGCAAAGTTCATTTCGTTTGGGTTACTGGATTGATCGCTTGATACGTTTTTAGGCATCCACACGCCTCCTTGCAATACTGTTTGAATGGCTTCAACCATGTCTTCAATACAGCTGCTTTTCGGCAGAAATCC
>JBNMQC010000067.1:0-12042 GCA_051277445.1 Bermanella sp.
AGGAAGCATATGAAAAGTTACCTATTACCAATTACCCTTATTGCATTCTCTAGTGCTTCATTTGCAACTATTTGCTCTACGCCGAATAATGAAGTAATGCAGTTATTAGCTCCTTTAATAGAAGCCAGAAGTGAAAACGGATATGTTGAAGGTGAAATTAATAATTTAAGATCCAATAAATCTATACCCTCTACAGAGGTATTAGTTAGAGCCATGAGTGTCTATTGGGGGTCCTGGCCTGGAACCTTGGTCGATTGTGAGATTGATACGAGAGCGATGGCCGCATTACCATTTCTTGATAATCAAGAATACTGTTTAGATAGTACTATGGTAGATCCCAAGATTCTTTTGGATGTAAGACCATCCGATATGAAAATTAGAAAGAAAAGAAAAGCCGATTGGATTCGAAATGGTGGCGTAGGCTCCTGTGAATTTGATTAAGCTTCCTAACAAAAATATTAAATACTCGTTCTGCGGCCGCCCGACGCTTTGGGCGGTCTATATAGGGCGTTATACGGTTAAAATTATGAATAAATTCACTCTATTGCTAATTCTCATTTCTTCATCTGTATTTGCAGAGTACCCTTTTAAAGAGTTTCCTGGCCAGTATTATATTTCTACTGACTCTGAGAGCGGAGTTTCAGAAATTAGCTTTAGAATAATGGGTGAAGCCGGAAAGAAAATGTACGAAGGGATTGATCAGAATCCTGAAAGAGATGACTGTGATGTAAGTAATAACCTAATTAAATATTTAGGCAATCTTCAGTGTCATTACAACCCAGATGATGAAAGTCATATTTGTTACTTCGGGATAAATATTAATACAGGCGACTTTGGAAGAGGCATCTCTTGCTAGCGTATAACAAAACAATTAAGTTCGCTTCTTTTAGTCGCCCGACAAACTTCGTTTGCGGCTTATTGTAGGCGATACAATCTAACCAAACATTGTCTAAATAACAAAAAAGCCCAAACAATTTTCATTGTTTGGGCTTTTTTGAATCCGCGTCAGACGCCAGTCTCCCGACGTCCGACTCTTCCAGCGATTAAACCGCTTTTAGAGGAATCGCAGGACGCGCTAGGTCTTCAGACGGTGGCGCGAAAGACGTTAGGTTAATACCGTCTACCGCTTCTTTGTACTCAGCTAGAGTCGGGAAGCGACCTAGGATACAAGAAAGCACAACCATCGGAGTAGAACCTAGTAGAGATTCACCTTTCTTCTCAGCTGAGTCTTCTACAACACGGCCTTGGAAAAGACGGGTAGAGGTCGCAAGAACCGTATCACCTGCTTCTGCTTTCTCTTGGTTACCCATGCATAGGTTACACCCAGGGCGTTCTAGGTACATGATGTTTTCGTACTTAGTACGGGCTGCTTCTTTAGGGTTGGTATCAGAGAATTCAAAACCAGAGTATTTCTCTAGAAGCTCCCAATCACCTTCTGCTTTTAGCTCATCAACGATGTTGTAAGTTGGTGGCGCAATCACAAGCGGTGCTTTGAAGCTGATTTCTTTACCTTGTTTTTCCATGTTGCGGAACATAGCAGCGATGATTTGCATGTCGCCTTTGTGTACCATACAAGAGCCAACAAAACCTAGGTCAACTTTACGACCATCGTAGTAAGATGTTGGACGGATAACATCGTGGGTATAACGCTTAGAAACGTCTTCGTTGTTTACATCTGGGTCAGCAATCATTGGCTCGTCGATTTGGTCCAAATCAACAACAATTTCAGCGTAGTATTTAGCGGTATCGTCAGGGGCAAGGGCTGGTTCTTCACCAGACTTGATGCCAGCAATACGCTTGTCAGCTAGATCGATAAGACCTTGCAGCATGCCTGCTTCGTTTTCCATGCCTTTGTTGATCATGATCTGGATACGAGACTTAGCAAGTTCTAGAGATTGAACCAAAGTGTCATCAGTTGAAATACAGATAGACGCTTTCGCTTTCATTTCTGCAGTCCAGTCAGTGAAGGTGAACGCTTGGTCAGCCAGTAGCGTACCGATTTGCACTTCAATTACGCGGCCTTGGAAAACGTTTTCGCCGAACTTCTTAAGCATTTGTGCTTGAGTTGAGTGAACAACATCACGGAAGTCGATGTGGTCTTTCATGTGGCCTTTAAAGGTCACTTTAACAGACTCAGGGATTGGCATGGCGCATTCGCCAGTGGCCAGTGCGATCGCAACCGTACCAGAGTCAGCACCAAACGCTACACCCTTAGACATACGGGTGTGAGAGTCACCACCAATGATGATTGCACGGTCATCAACTGTGATGTCGTTCAATACTTTGTGGATTACGTCTGTCATTGAATGGTAAACGCCTTTCGGATCACGTGCTGTGATTACGCCGAATGCGTTCATGAATTCCATTAGCTTAGGCGTGTTCGCTTTCGCTTTGCTGTCCCATACAGAGGCTGTGTGACAACCCGATTGGAATGCACCATCAACGTCGGAAGAAATAGTAGAAGCAGCCATGGCTTCTAGTTCTTGGCACGTCATTGGGCCAGTGGTGTCTTGAGAGCCTACGATGTTCACTTTAACGCGAACGTCAGAACCTGTGTGTAGAGGGGTTTTAGACTTAACACCTACTGCGTTACGGTTGAAGATTTTTTCAACAGCCGTCAGGCCTTGGCCTTCGATTGAAATTTCTTTAGAAGGTGCATAAACAGCAGGAGCTTCGATACCTAGGGTTTCCGCCGCAAATGTTTGTAGCTTCTTACCGAACGTCACAGCGTAAGAACCGCCGGCTTTCATGAATTCAACTTTTTGTGGAGTGAATGCATCAGCAACGTCTACTAATTCTTCGCTACCGTTGTATAGCTTCTTAGCTTGAGTGTCGATGGTTAGAACCGTACCAGTCGCTACTGAGTATTTCTCTTCTAGTACTGGATCGCCGTTAGCGTCTTTTACAACGTTACCGTTAGCGTCTACTTTCTTAACCCAGTTTTTAAGGTCAAGACCGATACCACCAGTTACACCAACAGTAGTAAGGAAGATTGGCGCGATACCGTTAGTACCTGCAACAACAGGTTTGTTGTTGATGAACGGAATGTATGGAGATGTCTTTTCGCCTGCCCAAAGTGCAACGTTGTTCACACCAGACATACGAGAAGAACCTACGCCCATGGTGCCTTTTTCTGCAATTAGCATAACTTTGGCATTTGGGTGTTTTTTACCTAGTTCAACGATTTCTTGCTGAGCTTCAGGGGTGATCATGCACTGGCCGTGCAATTCGCGGTCAGCACGTGAGTGAGACTGGTTACCAGGTGAAAGAAGGTCAGTAGAGATGTCACCTTCAGCCGCGATGTACGTTACTACGTCGATTTTCGCAGGAATTTCAGGCAGCTTAGTGAAGAATTCTGCTTTTGCGTAGCTTTCTAGTAGTTCTTTAGCAATGGCGTTGCCTGCTTTAAATGCAGCGGATAGACGCGCGTAGTCGGCATCGTATAGGAATACTTGAGTTTTAAGTACTTCGCCAGCTGCGGCAGCTTGTGCGTCGTCAGAAAGGGCGATGTCGAGTAGTGCTTCAACAGAAGGGCCGCCTTTCATGTGAGACAGTTGCTCAAGTGCAAATTCAGCAGAGATTTCTTCTACTTTTTCTTGGCCAAGTACGATTTCTTTTAGGAACTGAGCTTTAACAACCGCCGCTGGAGTGGTACCAGGCAGTGTGTTGTAGATGAAGAAGTTAAGCGACGCTTCGCGGTGCTCATTGCCAGTGTCTTTGATTTGGGCAATGATTTCAGAGGTCAGTTCAGCCGTGTCGATAGGCTTAGGGTTTAAGCCAAGTTCGTTTTTACGAACCTCAATTTCTTTTAGGTATTCTGTATACAAGCTCATACGAAATGTCTTCCTCATCAAGTTAACCTGTGACTTTTCTATAGCTTCTTTGTAAGAAGCTCGATCATCAGGGCTGGCCACATAGTGATTAATACTAAGCGGACACGTAAAAATAGCGGCTGAATTATAGTTGAGATACGCCTATAAATTAAGATAAGCCTAGACTGAATTAGCCATAAATGTGACTAATCTTGCTTATACTCGGTATTCATTTGGTGAATGTTGGGCGAATAATAAGCAGAAGGGCTTAGCTAGCGGGTAATTTTGCGTTTTTATGCCCGCCAAGCAAACTTGAGTGGTTTTTGTGTCTTGGATGATTTTGGCCGTTTGGGTTGCTGATAACCGCGTCAGATGAGGAAGGGGCTTGTTTTGAAGGCTTCACTGCTGGTGCCATGGCATGCCATCAGCACGGTGTAAATACGTGCTGATGGCGCTGATTCGGATTAAAGCTCAAACAAAACATCGGTTCGAATGATGTACTTAATACCCGAGTGTATTTCTTCTGAGCTATGTAATCGTTGCAGTGGATGCATCCCATGGGGAAAACAAAGCACGCTACCAGCAGGTGTGCGCACATCAACTGTTTTGGTGTTGCCGTTGTATTTGGCCGGTAGCCAAGGGTCTTCTCCATTGACAATGAATTGGGTGCTGCCACCTTTGAAATCGTCCGTTAACAAGATTAAGAAGGTCATTTGACTAAATCGGTCGCCGAACGCATCGGTATGCAATTGTCCATCGATGACCCGACTGCCAGGCCATGCACCATCGCTGTGGGTTTTGAAGAAATCCCCTTTTTTATAGCGATAAAAGCGAAAGCGGCCATTTAATCCTAAAGCTTTTGAACCGTTAAAAATGTTTTGCGCATCGGTAAAAAGGTGTTCGCATCGTTGCCATAGCGTATCGATGGTCGGTTCATCAGCCACCCAAGTGACGTTATCGTTGTGACGAACATGGCGCGGTAATGAAACGGCGGCGTCGGGCAAGTAGCCGAGCGATTCAGTGAGATCAATGAACCGCTGGCACTCGTCTTGGCTCAGTACATTGAGTAATTGAAATGCACCAGGTACGTCATCCAAATCCTCTCGTTTAATTTCGCGATTGATGTTTTCGCTTAGCTGCACTGGATTCAAATTCTCATTGGCCCAGGTGGGCAGGGCAGGGTGTTCTGCGCCCGGTTCTCTGGCCACCACATAGAATGACTCTGCTGGGGTGAGGTTGTTCTGGCTACTGTTTGTCATGTTACTTCCCAATTACCGTAGTTTGTGCGAATTGGCGGTGACCTTCGGCCGATCCATGGAAGCCAAAGCCACTTTGTTTCGCGCCGACCCAAGGCGCATCTCCGGCACCGCCTGGGCCTTGATTGATGCCGATCATTCCGGCCTCTAGTTGGTTTGCCACCTCTTCTGCGTGTTTATAACCAAACACACTGGCCCCAAGGCCATAGTTTGAGTTATTGGCTAATTCAATGGCGTGTTCAATGCTTTCAAATCGACCAATGGCGACCACCGGCCCAAAGGTTTCTTCTTTGGACATCGCCATTTCTGGTGTTAAATCGGCCACCACGGTTGGCTGAATATAGGGGGCTTCATATTCACAGCTGCCCAGTAAAATTCTAGCCCCTTTGTTTTTTGCATCTTGAATGTGCGACAGGATTTTCTGGTGCTGTTTGACGTTGATGATTGGGCCGATATTCACGTTTGCTTGGTCCCAAGGACCCACTTGATATTGTCGAGCAATTTCCACCACGCGTTGTTCGAAGCGCTCTGCAATGCGCTGATCCACATAAATACGCTCGGTCGATGTGCACATTTGCCCTGCGTTTTCGAAACTGCTGGCCACGGCAAAACCGGCAGCTTGTTCAATGTCCGCATCCTCCAAGACAATCATAGGGTCGTTACCACCCAGTTCCATCACCAGGCGTTTAAGGTTTGTCGCGGCATGGGCCATGATGTGTTTGCCCACGTTTTGCGAGCCTGTAAATGCAATGAGTTGAACATCGCTTTTAACTAAGGCTTCTCCGACACGTCCGTCGCCATGAATGATATTGAACACACCTTCTGGTAAATGCGCGGCCAAGTGTTTAAAAAAAGCGTGTGCAATCAAAGGGGTTTCTTCGGAGGGTTTTAGTACCACGGTATTGCCTGCCACTAACGCTGGCACGATCAGGTTGTTAGCCATCATTACGGGGTAGTTCCAAGGAGAAATGACTGCCACGACGCCCAAAGCCTTGTAATGCAGTTCAGTGCCATGGCCTAACGATTTTTTGGCTAGGGCATTTTGTGCGGACTCCGCGTGGTAGCCGCCGGTAAAAATACCGCCCTCAACTTCACCTCTTGCTCGACGCAAGTCTTTCCCCATTTCTTGGCTAAGCAGTTCGCTTAGTTCACTGGCGTAAGGTTTGATCTGGGCGTAGGCCGCTTTGATTCTTCTTACACGATCGCCAATCGGGGCGGCTTTCCACTGTTTTAACGCCTTTTGTGCTTGAGCCACGGTTTCAGTGATGTGATCATCTGAGCTGATGGGCAGTTGGCCCAATGTTTCCCCTGTGCTTGGGTTGTAAGAGGTGAGGTACTCAATGGTGTGGTTCGATTTGTTCATGGTTTGTCTCAAATACTGGGTGTTTATATTGATATTTAGATATCTATAAATATCGATACGGCAAGTCATTAAAAAACCTAAGGGGCCTCGTTACCCGTTAGGTTTTGGTGTGTTTGTTATAGGTCTGCGCCAAGCAAGGTCAAAAAGCGCTGAATATTGGCTTCATCTCTTTGGTAATAGGTCCAAGCGCCAATGCGGTTGGATTTAACCAGCCCGGCACGCTGAAGGGCCGATAAATAAACCGAAACAGTCGATTGAGAGAGCCCTGCTTTCTCTTGGATGATGCTTACGCAGACCCCTTCTTTATCGGCATCGACCAGTTGCTGCGCTACATCAAAGTGCACCTTGGGGTTTTTTAGCCAGCGCACAATCTCCATGCGAACAGGGTTTCCAAGTGCTTTGATGACTTCGTTAAGATCCATGGTTGTCGACTTATCATATTTATAATTCTCGATATTACGATTTAAGTGCAGATCTGTCGAGTGACAAAAGAAGAAACGTATCATTCATCACCTTTATCATCATGAATGCCTGCCAGTAAAGAGCACGCGTGTGTTCACTGGCAGGGGTTGAGCTGGCTAAGGGGTGGATGGGGCGAAGAAGGTACCTTGCAGAGTTTCTTGAACTTGACCGTTTTGTTGGATGGCCACTTCAATGGCTTGTTTGCCTTTAATTGGGCAATCCACTTGGCAGGACACGGTCAGTGCTAAGCTGGCTTTTTGCCCGGCAATTAAATGCAATTCGTTGATCCCAGAAATAAATAAACCAGGATGGTGTATTTCGGCCTGAAATACCGCGAGCTGTGCTGTTTTATTTTGAATGCTCAGTGTGAAAGCGTTGCTGATGTTTAGTTCATCGTAAAAATACAACTGGCCACGATCGCGACTCAAATGTAACTCATACTCTTCTTTTGTGAAAATGTGAACGCAAAACAATGAAACAGAGATGATCAGTGCCATTAAATATCCCCACAGGCGAGGCCTTTGTTTTGGGAGCCAATTGTTAGCGCTGTGCTGTTGAGTGCTTGTAGGGCTGTTTGGTGCAGACTCGTCACTGAAACGAATGAGCCCCGATGGAAGGTTTAAGCTTTCCATGATGTTGTCGCACGCATCGATGCACGCACCGCAGTCAATGCAGGCATATTGCAAACCTTGGCGAATATCAATGCCCACAGGACACACCTGAACACATAATTGGCAGTCCACGCAGTCGCCGTGTTTATTGTTTGTTGACATGTTTTTTTTGTGTTTACGAGGCTCGCCGCGTGCGCTGTCATAGCTGACTTTCAATGTCTTTTTATCCACCATGACGGATTGAAAGCGCGCATACGGGCACATATGTAAACATACTTGTTCACGAAGCCAGCCCGCGTTGATGTAAGTGAGAAGTGAAAAGAATGTCAGCCAAAAAATCACTTCATGATTGGCTGATGCGGTGGTGACCTGTTGGAATAGACCTGTGCCGGTTTCAAAATAAGCAACAAATGTAAAACCTGTGATAAACGCCATCAAAAGCCACAGAGCATGCTTGATGATTAATCGTAACCAGTTGCGTTGCAGGATGGGTTTTTGCTTTTCTTTTAATCGTTTATTGCGTGAGCCTTGGGTTTTTTCTTCCACCCATGTGAACATCATGCTCCAAACCGTTTGTGGGCAACTAAAGCCACACCAAATACGTCCAGCAATATTCGCTGCAATAAATAATGCAAACGCGCTGCCCATGGCGAGCCAGGTGAGCATCAATAAATCGTCTGGCCAAAAAGTGAGCCCGAATAAATGCAGTACATGCTGATCAAGATCCATCCAAAGTACAGGTGCGTTATTAATTGTCACCCAGGGTGCCAGCAGAAACATGAGAATCAGAGGCCCGCTACTTAGGCGCCTGATAAGCTGGTAGCGGCCCTTTGCAAGGCGTACGGCTTGATTGTGAACGGTGGCATCCACAATAGGGCGGTCTAGTTCGTCCACTTGTGTGGTTGGAATGAGCTGGGACATACTGCGTTTTCTCATTAAAAGGGTTTATTCTGTTAGCCCTATAGCAAGGTGTGTTCCAGTGACTAAGCCCTTATTCCATGGGGGGCTGAGCAGGTTATCTTGGAGAAAACGTGATATATAGTCGCGAAATATCGCTATTTGTTGTTTATCCCTCGTTTTTTCATACGCGAGCGCAATGTACTGTCGGGAAGCTCTAAAAGCTCAGCCGCGCCGCCTTGACCTGAGACCTTGCCATTGCAGTAGCGCAGAGCATATTGGATGTGTTGTGTTTCGGCTTCTTGTAAAGAGCAGGGCTTGTCTAAATGGCGTTTATGTTGTGCGTGGGAGCCTTCAATGTGCGCCATGGTTGCCAGATGAAACAGGCCGGTTTGATGCACGATGGCACTGTGTTCAACCCAGTTTTGTAATTCTCGAATGTTCCCCGGCCAATCATAATGACTGACCCACTTTAATGAGGGAGTATGGATGCCTTTGAAGGGCTTGTTCATGTTTCTGCAAGCCTTTAGGGCAAAGCCATTTACCAGTAAAGGGATGTCGGATTTTCGTTCTCTGAGTGATGGCACATTGATCGCAAATACATTTAAGCGGTAATACAGGTCCATTCGAAATAGACCCTGATCCACGGCCTGTTTTAAATTCTTATTGCTGGCGGCAATGATGCGTACTTTGACTTTAATGGTTTGCGTGCCCCCTACGCGCTCAAATTCACCTTCTTGTAATACTCGGAGTAATTTAACTTGAGCATCCATGGGTAATTCGCTGACTTCATCTAAGAATAACGTGCCGTTGTGAGCAAGCTCAAATCGACCAATGCGCCGCTGAATCGCCCCTGTAAATGCGCCTTTTTCATGACCAAATAACTCGCTGTCGACCAGCCCCTGAGGGATAGCACCACAGTTGAGCTTAACCATGGCGTGTTTGCTGTTTTGACTTTGCTCATGAATGGCTCGGGCGACTAATTCTTTGCCGGTTCCGCTTTCACCAAAGATTAAAATGTTCGCCTGAGTGGGGGCGGCTAAGGCAATTTGCTCTTTAAGATGGTTGACCGGATCGCTTTGGCCGATGATTTCACTTTGAAATGTCGAGTCGATCTCTTCTTGTAAATAATGATTTTCAGCCTGCAGTTTCTCTTTTAGAAACCGGTTTTCAGTTAGCGCGTGCTTAAGGCTCTCTTCTGTCCGCTTACGTTCACTGATGTTTTTGAAAACGACCACGGCACCATGAATCTTGTTTTCAAAAATAATGGGTGTGGCGCTGTATTCCACAGAGAAAAATGAGCCGTCTTTTCGCCAAAACACCTCACTTTCTTTTGAGCGAGTGATGCCATCACGCAAACACTGGTAAATAGGGCAATCACAATGGGGGTAGTGGGAGCCATCGGCGTGACTATGGTGGTGAAAACCATGGATATTTTTGCCAATTAGATCGTCACCTTGCCAGCCGGTGAGTTTTTCGGCAGCCGGATTGACAAAGGTAGCCAGCCCATTAGCATCTAATCCATATACACCTTCAGACATGGATTCTAAAATGAGCTGATACCGCTCTATCAGGGACTCAGTATTGATAGGGTGTGATGACATGGCGCTTAATATTAATTAAAAAAGCAATCTTAGTGTAAATCGTGATATTTAGCGAATTGGGTCTTGTACACGTTTTTAGAAGTAGCATCAGATAATCGGTTGGATAGGGTTACAATGGGCTGATTTTGCATTATTGTCGTATCTATATAGGTGAATTTGACAACGGTTTAAGGGTTAATGATGGATTTAAGTATTGTACAGAATGGTATTTTTGACGATGTTCCTAAGCATGCGCGATTTTTGTTTTTGAATCTTCGCCATGAAGCAAGCGCAGAAGAGGTGAGGGATTCCCTAACTGCGTTGTGTGCGCAGGTTGATGGTGTGTCTGTGGTGCTTGGGTTGGGCGATGCCACCTTAAATGCGTTGAATGTAGAGCATCTAGAGTCACTTCATTTTCCAAGTTATGACACTCGTGGTGTTCAGGTGCCTTCGACCCCTGCGGCGCTTTGGTTGTGGTTGCGCGGAGAGGATTTGGGCGAAATGACTTTAAAAGCGCAAGCTCTGTTAAGTGCTTTGAAACCGGTTTATGAGCTGGCTGATCATATTGATGCGTTTAAGTATAAAGATGGCCATGATCTAACGGGTTATGAGGATGGCACTGAAAACCCCGACGGTGAAGAAGCCTTTACCGCGGCGTTTAGCGAGCAGCCAGTCGGTGCTTCTTATGTGGCGGTTCAGCAATGGCAGCATGACTTAGCCCATTTCAAATCAAAAAATCAAACTGAGCAGGATCATGTCATTGGACGCAGCTTGGAAACCAACGAAGAGCTTGATGATGCGCCAGAGTCGGCTCATGTGAAGCGAACGGAGCAAGAGGCGTTTGATCCGCAGACATTTTTGTTGCGTCGATCCATGGCCTATGGTGAAGGCGCCGATGCAGGCTTGGTGTTTCAGGCGTTTGCCTTTAGCCCTGAATCATACTCGCGTATTTTGGCGAAAATGGTGGGTGAAGAAGATGGTATTGTGGATGGCTTATTTAGCTTTACGCGCCCAAAAACCGGAGCGTTTTTCTGGTGCCCACCAATGAAAGATGGCCAGCCAGATTTGTCATCTATCTTGTAGGCTTCATTACATAAAAAAACCGCTGCCAGTTATGGTCAGCGGTTTTTTTAATGGGGACTATTTATTTGTTGCCCCAAATTTTAGCAACGGCCCGTTCATTCCCTAACAAACCCACCACGAAGCCAACTAAGGCTACGCCAGAAAATATCACCACAGGAATCAGAAAACCGAAATCGTCTGAGTTCCAAGAGAACCCACAAATTGCCAGAATCAGCACGCTGAATAATACAGAGACCACCAGTAAGATGGTACGCTGTGATGGCTTGTAAACATAAGGTTCATCGCCGGATTCGAATACATTCAATATTGGGGCGAATAGGGCTCTTAAGCTTGCTTTCATGGTCTGCCTGTTTGCTAAATAGAAGATTAAAGGCTCATTTTGCGTAAAAAAGCGTCATCACACAATGCTTACTGACAATGAAGCATGCTTATGATCTTATTAGTTATTTAAATAATAATAAATTACTTATAGATTTAGCTTATGAATGTGACCGTCAAGCAACTGCGTATTTTTACTGAGGTGGCGCGCCAGCTGTCGTTTGCGGCGGCAGCCAGTCATTTGCATCTAAGTCAGCCCGCTGTTTCTCTGGCTATACAAAACTTAGAACAGCACATTGGGGGGCGGTTATTTGACCGAACCACCCGTCATTTACAGCTGACGCCAGAAGGTCAATTGTTTTATCCAAAAGCGCAGCAGTTGCTTAATCAGTGGTCACAGGCGCTGGGTGATGTTAATAGCCTGTTTGCGCTTAAGCGCGGCAATTTAAGTCTGTCGGTGATGCCTTCATTCGCATCCAATGATTTGGCCGATATCGTTGCTAAATATCATCAGCAGTACCCCCATATTAATTTAGCCATTGATAATATTGTCATGGATCAAGCCATTGATAATGTTCGTCAAGGGCGCTGCGAGTTGGCAGTGATATTTGCGGGACAAAATATGCAGGGGGTTCATTTTCAGCCCTTATTTAAAGA
>JBNMQC010000068.1:0-11994 GCA_051277445.1 Bermanella sp.
TGTTTCGTTATGACTTAGAAGACGGTACCGAATACTGGCTAGCCTATAAAAACTTTTATGTCATTACTCGTTATAATCGAAGCAGCATGTATGCTCGTGTGGTATCTGATTTTAGCGAGATACTGAAACAGCCATGAAACTGATACAAGCTTGCAGCCTAATTATAATCATGATTTTGGTGCAGGCTTGTTCCACCCCTTCGCGCTATCACCAAACCCACGATAGCACGCCTATTTTTCAGCAAAGCATCCTCAATCTTCCTGAACCCAAACCCATACGTGAGCCCATGTCTCGTCGAGGCAATCCGGACCGCTATGAAGTTTGGGGAAAGTCCTATGAAGTAAATAAAGGCTTAACAGAATATTCGCAGCAAGGCATTGCGTCATGGTATGGGGAGAAATTTCACGGCCACGACACCAGCAATGGTGAGCGGTTTGATGTTTATCAATTCAGTGCCGCGCACAAGTCATTGCCGTTGCCTAGTTATGTACGCGTCACCAATCTGGATAACAACAAGAGTCTAGTGGTGCGCGTTAATGATCGGGGCCCATTCCACGATGATCGCTTAATTGATTTATCCTATGCGGCAGCGGTGAGATTGGATTTTGCCAAGCAAGGCACCGCGAATGTAAAAGTGGACTTGCTCGCGGCACCTTTAACCGAGAGTGATTACCTGTTTTTGCAAGTGGCGGCATTTGAGGCAGAACCTTCAGCGCTTCGTATGAAACAAAAGCTAGCGGTTGTGGTCGAAGAACCGGTGTATATCACCAAGGATGCACACGATGGCAAATGGCTGCATAAAGTGCGCATTGGTCCGCTGAGCCCAGATAAGGTCGAAGTGGTACAGAGCACATTACAGGCACAAGATATTCATTCTACCTTGATCGGCCCGTAGGCATCCTTAACAAACCCAATAAGCGTGCTACAATGCGCCCAACTTTTATTAATAGTTAAATACGGTCATATGCGTTTACTTACTTTTTGTTTGGTCTTTGTTTTTTCATCGTTGGCGCTCGCTGCGCCAAGTATCATTCCTAAGCCACCGGTTTTGGCTGCCAGCTCCTATATTTTGATCGACGCCAACAGCGGCGAAGTGTTGGTTGAACATAACGCCGACGAAGTTCTGCCTCCGGCCAGTTTAACAAAGATGATGACCACGTTTGTTGTCTATGAAGAGCTGGGCTATGGCAACATCAAAGAAGATGACCTAACCCGTATTAGCGTAAAAGCGTGGAAATCAGAAGGCTCACGTATGTTTATTCGTGAGGGCACTTATGTGCCTGTTATTGACCTGTTAAAAGGCGTGATTATTCAATCGGGTAATGATGCAAGTATTGCATTGGCTGAGTATGTGAGCGGCACAGAAGAAGCGTTTGTGGATATTATGAATCAGTATGCTGTGTCGTTAGGCATGAGTAACACAACGTTTAAAAACGCCACTGGCTTACCAGCCAAAGGCCATGCGTCCACCGCTCGTGACTTATCTAAATTGGCGAACCGAATCATCAGTGATCACGGTAAGTACTACCCTCTATACAAAGAGAAGAAGTTCAAATACAACAATATTGAGCAGTCAAACCGTAACCTTCTGTTGTTTTGGGACCCAAGAGTGGATGGTCTTAAAACCGGTCACACAGAAGAAGCCGGTTTCTGCTTGGTTTCCAGCGCCACTGAAGACGGCATGCGTTTGATCTCAGTGGTTATGGGCGCTAAATCGGAACGTGCCCGTGCTCGTGAATCGCAAAAACTACTGACTTACGGTTTCCGCTATTACGAAAGCCATAAACTTTATGATGCACAAGAGACCCTTCAAACTCAGCGTGTTTGGATGGGCCAAGAAGATGATATCGAGCTAGGCGTAAAAGACGGCGCTTATATCACCATTCCTCGTGGTCAAAAAGGCAATCTGGATGTGCAATACAGCATCGATGATGTGATCAAAGCCCCAATCATCAAAGGCATGGAATATGGTCATATGACCGTATCTTTAGGTGACAAAGTATTAATGGATAAGCCTTTGATCGCCTTAAATGACATAGACGAGGCCGGTTTCTTCTCTCGTATATTGGATTATATTAAGCTCTTCTTTTACTCCTTATTTAGTTAAGCCCTTGCATTTGCCTGTTTTGCAACCATATTGGGGTAAAGCAGGCTAACATCAGACGTACTATGGCTCACAAAACACAACCCCCTAAAATTGAATTCCCGTGTCCGAACTACCCAGTGAAAGTGCTGGGTCAGGCAGGGGATGATTACGAATCCTTTGTGATTGATATCATGCGTGTGCATGCGCCCGATTTTGATGTGGAACGCATCAAAGTTAATCACAGTAGCAACGGTCGCTTCACCTCAATTACCTTTTTTATAACCGCCACGTCGCCACAGCAGTTAGAACAGTTGCATGCGGACTTTATTCAACATGACCGCATTAAGATGGTCATGTAATGCAGCTGGGTGTTCGTTTTTTAGTTGGTGAGCAAGCGTATGAGCCGGTTTGGCAGGCCATGAAGGCGTTTACCGAATCGAGAGATGAGAATACCCAAGACGAGGTATGGATCCTTGAGCATCAAAAGGTGTTTACTCAAGGACAAGCAGGAAAGCCTGAACACCTGCTATTTACCGGAGATATTCCTGTGGTACAAGCTGACCGAGGCGGTCAGGTAACGTATCATGGGCCCGGTCAAATTACGGCTTACCTTATGGTCGATTTAAAGCGTCTAGACTTAGGTCCAAGGACGTTAGTCGATGCCATCGAAAATACCCTGGTTCAATTACTGAGCCAATACGAGATTCAAGCCTACCCCAAAGCGGATGCGCCAGGTGTCTATGTTGGCGAAAGTAAAATCGCTTCACTTGGGTTAAGAATTCGCAAAGGTTTTAGTTTTCATGGCTTAGCGTTAAACGTCGATATGGATCTAGAGCCTTTTTCGCGCATCAACCCTTGCGGTTATGCGGGGATGAACATGACACACATGGCTGAGTTTACACCCAAGCCCGATATTAAGGTCGTTGGCCAAAAGCTGGTCGATCAACTTGCAACCTGTTTGCCTTATACAGGCACCCAAGATTTAGGTAGTCACTTACCATGAGTACAGAAAAAAAAGCCAAAGTGGTCCAAGGGGAAAAAAAGCGTGGCGCTGATAAGGTTGCTCGCATCCCAATAAAAGTGATTCCAACCGAAACCATGCCGCGCAAGCCTGATTGGATCCGCGTGCGCATTCCAGCTAGCCCAAAGATCAATGATGTGAAGCAAAAGCTGCGCAAACACGGCCTGCATACTGTATGTGAAGAAGCATCGTGCCCGAATATTGGTGAATGCTTTGGTGGTGGTACCGCTACCTTTATGATCATGGGTGATATTTGCACCCGTCGTTGTCCGTTTTGTGATGTGGGCCATGGTCGCCCAAATCCACTGAATGAAGATGAGCCAAAAGAACTGGCCACAGCCATCGCCGACATGGGATTAAAGTATGTGGTCATCACCTCCGTAGACCGTGATGATTTACGTGATGGCGGTGCTCAGCACTTTGCTGACTGTATTCGCTATACCCGTGAGTTAAGCCCATCCCTTGAAATGGAAATCCTAGTACCGGATTTTCGTGGTCGCATGGATATCGCCATCGACATTCTGGCGCAAACACCACCGGATGTGTTTAATCACAATTTAGAAACCGTGCCTTCCTTATATAAAAAGGTGCGCCCAGGCTCTGATTATCAGTGGTCATTGGACTTATTAAAGAAATATAAAGAAAAATGCCCTGATGTGATGACCAAATCGGGTTTAATGCTGGGCATTGGCGAAACCAAGGAAGAAGTCATCCAAGTGATGCAAGACATGCGTGATCATGACATAGACATGATTACCCTTGGTCAATATTTACAGCCTAGTAAACATCACTTGGCTGTAGAGCGCTTTGTACACCCAGATGAGTTCGATGAATTGGGTGAGCTTGCGAAGCAGATGGGATTCAAGCGTGTGGCCAGCGGCCCAATGGTGCGATCCTCCTACCATGCAGACCAGCAAATGAAAGGTGAACCGCTGCTGTAATAAATTAGCAGCTGTTCATAAAATGGTCTTTAATTAACCTTAATGTCTCGTTTTTGAGTGGTTTTTGTCAGGCAATCTTCCAATTTATAGGGCGGTTGCCGACATAAAAGCCTCAAAAGGGTGAGTAATTACATTTTTAACTGTATTAGTTTTGGCCTATTGGGTGAAGATGCGTATAATACGCGCGACTAGATATACCGCCCTCAAAACTACCTCAGGAGTGAGCAACTGATTCATGGCTAAACCTGGCAAGCGTTCAAAAGTATCACAGAAACGCCCTTCCTATAAAAAAATCATCAAACAGCAAGAAAGCCAACCAGAGAACATTGTCGATCAAATCGCGGCATTGGAAGCTCTACTAGGTGGCGGCAGCGATGATTCTAAGGAAGTGGTTAAAGCCAAAGCTGAGCCTCAAGTTGATGCAGAGGAACAAAAGCGCTTGGAAGAAGAGCGTGCAGCACGTAAGGCAGAAATTGAAGCACTTGAAGCAGAACGTGCTGAAGAGCGCGCGGCTCGCGAAGAAGAGCGCCGCAAACTTCAGCAAGAGCTGATCAAGCAGCAAGAAGAGCGTGAAGCACGCTATAAAGAAGAGCAAGAAAAGCTTAAGCAAGAACAGCAAGACAAGAAAGAACTGAAAAAACAGATCGCCGAAGCGAAAAAAGAGCTTAAGCGTCTGCAAAACCTTGATCGAATCGGCAAGCTAGATGCAGCGCAGAAAAAGCGCATGGCTGAAACCGCTGAATTCGTGAAAAGTGGTGTGAAGCCTCAGGCTGCCAAAGCTGAAGAGAAAGCAGCACCTGCAAAAGCCCCTAAGAAAACAGCGGCTAAAGCAACCACTGCGAAGAAGACCACGGCTAAAAAGACAACTGCAAAGAAAACCACTGCTAAAAAAGCAGCAGTGAAAGCAGAAGACGA
Organism: Bermanella sp.; assembly: GCA_051277445.1. Taxonomy (GTDB): domain Bacteria; phylum Pseudomonadota; class Gammaproteobacteria; order Pseudomonadales; family Oceanobacteraceae; genus Bermanella. Next base: position 4,964 of record JBNMQC010000068.1, read on the forward strand.
AACCGCTGAGAAGAAAACCACAGCGAAGAAAACAACTGCTAAGAAGTCTACAGCGAAGAAAACCACTGCTAAAAAGACGACCGCCAAGAAAACCACGGCTAAGTCTACAGCGAAGAAAACCACCGCTAAAAAGACAACTGCAAAGAAAACAACAGCGAAGAAAACCACCGCTAAAAAGACAACCGCTAAGAAAACCACAGCGAAAAAGTCTACTGCGAAGAAAACCACCGCAAAGAAAGCTAAATAATCTTTACGGTCTTTTCGTTGTAATAAAAAACCCAGCTTATGCTGGGTTTTTTTATGGATGCTGATTTGGTATGGATTGTTTGGATATGCTAATAAGACCCGAGCTAGGGGTCAAATTGATGCAGGTGGTTAATGAATTTTTCCTTACCGATCTCACCCAGAATACTGGCATCGCTGATTAAGTTACCGTCTAGCCCATAAAACAGCAGGGCAGGCGGGCCGAATAAGTTGTTTTGCTCTAAATACGTTTTATGAAACTCATCAAATGCAGTGATATCAAACTTGATGCGCACAAAGTTTTCCAGTTGTGCTTGCACTTCAGGGTCTTTAAATAAGGTGTTGCTCATGATTTTGCATTCAATGCACCAGTCGGCATACACATCTAAGAAGACAATTTTTTCATCTTGCTTAGCTTGGTTTAAGGTGGATTCCAGAGTGCTTTGGTCCTTTATGGTTAGAAAAAAGCCCTCATCATTCGTTATATTGGCGCGACCTGGGTTCTCGCTCTGATTGCTAATGCTTGATTGATTCGAAGCAAGATTGTCACCTAATACCAGTTTAAGCATTAGTGCGCTGGCAAATACAAAACCCAGTAGAGCCACTGCTTTAAGCAAGCGTTTCGCAATGGAAGGCGCTGGCTCGAATGCCCCCAGAACCACCGCATATACAGCGATTAAAATAATCCAGCCTGTCATATAAATGGTTTCAGGAATGAAGCGGCCTAGCAACCAAAGGGCAACACCGAGCAGCAATACACCAAAGAAATGTTTAACGCCGTCCATCCAAGCGCCTGCTTTAGGTAAAACATAAGCGCCACTGGTGCCAATGATAATAAGTGGAAGCCCCATGCCTAAACCCAGTGCAAATAAAGCCATGCCGCCCAAAGCGGCATCACCCGTGGTACTGATATACAAAAGGGCACCCGCAAGTGGTGCGCTCACACAAGGGCTTACCACAATGGCACTTAATGCACCCATCAACAGAACGCCAACTAAACTGCCGCCCTTTTGTTTTTGGTTCAGTCGGTCCAGTGGCTCTTGAATAAAGCGCGGCAAGCGCAATTCAAACACCCCAAACATGGCTAGCGCCAACATCACAAACAATGCAGCAAAAATACTCAGCACCCAGGGTTGCTGCATATAAATTTGAATATTAAAGCGCGCGCCTAGAGAACCAACTAATACGCCAGCCAAGGCAAATGTCAGGGCCATCCCCAGTACATACACGCCCGACAACACAAAACCTTGTTTGGGAATGAGGGATTTTTGCCCAGCAATAATGCTCGAGATAATTGGCATCATAGGCAGTACACAGGGGGTAAACGTTAACCCCATGCCGAGCAATAAAAATGTCGCGAGAATTAAAACGATGCCGGCATTTTGTAAGAAGCCTAAGATGCCGCTGGCTTTATCAAGGTCGCTAGGGTCATTTGAGATATTTGCGCTTGGTGCGGTAGCCGATTGAGTAGAAGAATTAGCATCAAAAGGCTGGATATCAATCACAGCGGTTTGCGGCGGATAACACAAACCAATGGCTTGGTCGCAGCCCATGTAGCGCATGTTAATTTGCTGGGTGTTACTGGGAAGTTTTGAGAGGTCCACAGCAGCGGTTGCTGAATTAAAAAAAACCGCCACTTCACCAAAACTAGGGTCACTGATTACTTGGGCGGTTTGTAAAAATTGCGCATGGGGATATGGGGTTTTATCTGTCAGGCTGAGCTTTAACTTGTCTCGGTAAAGATAGATGTTATCAGCCAGTGTAAATTCAATCGTGAGTTGCGAAGCATCTTGTTCATAGCTGAACTGCATGGCTTCGTTGGCCGGCAAAGGCCCAGAAGGCTGCGATGAAAATAAGTCAGCCCAGCTGGTTTGGCTAATAAAAACAGATAATAGAAAAGAGAGTAAAACGCGCATCAGCATCTTAGGTTCCAGAATTTTTTATTCAGACCATGATGCTGTAAATAAGTGCCATTGCCCAGAGGCAATGGCGGCTTTTAATGCAAGATGTTAACTGTTACGCGAAAGGGCCAGTTCAGCCAATGCGCTAAGGGCTTGCTTGGCAGGGGTGTCGGGCAGAACGTTGATAGCAGCTTTTGCCGCGTCCACATGTTCACGAGCTTTTTGATTGGTGTAATCAATGGCACCACAGGCTTGTACTACCTCAATGATTTCGGCCAGGTTTTCGGTGCCGCCCTTACGGATGGCTTGGCGAATCATTTGCACTTGCTCGTCACTGCCATTTTGCATGGTGTAAATAAGTGGCAGAGTCGGCTTGCCTTCGGCCAGGTCATCCCCCACATTTTTGCCTAGCTCTTCAGCCTTGCCCACATAGTCGAGCACGTCATCTACTAGCTGGAATGCCATCCCGGTGTGATGACCATATAGACGTAATGCTTCTTCTTGTTCGCTTGATGCGCCTGCTAAAATAGCGCCGGACTGGGAACTGGCTTCAAATAACATGGCGGTTTTCCCTTGGATAACCTCCATGTATTGGGCTTCGCTGACATTAGGGTTTTTTACGTTCATCAGCTGCATCACTTCGCCTTCGGCGATGACGCGGGTGGATTTAGACAGAATATCCATGATTTTAAGTGAGCCCAGCTCCACCATCATCTCGAAGGCACGGCTGTATAAGAAGTCCCCTACCAGTACGCTGGGTGCATTGCCCCACTTGGCGTTGGCAGTGGCTTTGCCGCGGCGCAGGTCAGAGGTGTCCACAACGTCGTCGTGTAATAGGGTCGCGGTGTGTAAAAACTCGATAATGGCCGCCAGTAAGGCATGGTCTTGCTTCTCATAGGAAAGGGACTTGCTCGCCAATAACACTAATAAAGGGCGCATGCGCTTGCCGCCACTTTCAATGATGTGTTGACCGATTTTGACGACTAAGGGGACATCACTGCTGAGTTGCTTTAAGATCAGCTCGTTAACCTGCTGAAAATCATGTTCTACAACTTGATATATGTCTTTTACTAGCATGGGTGAATCACTTTCCTCAAGGAGTCGCTATCCTAATGAGTGAGGCCAAAAGAGGCAAGAAAAGTGGCCAAATTCAGCAGTTTTTTGCCCTTAAAACCCCCATTTTCCGCCCATTACACGGGTTTTGTTTAATCTTTGCTTATCCTGTGGCTTTACTATATAATCCGCGGCCGACTTGTAGTGCATTAATTGCACTGGTCCGCTCCCTACCATAGAGCTTCAAAGCGAGGTTCATAGAAGTAGGTGCCATCAGCCCGAAAGGGCGGCAGCCAAGCAGCAACCGAGAGACAAGCGATATAGATAGGCTCAGGCCTCAAGCTCTTTGGAGAGAAACATGTACGCAGTTATCGTAACTGGCGGTAAGCAATACCGCGTTGAAGAGGGTCAAACCCTTAAAGTTGAAAAAATTGAAACTGCAACTGGTGAAGCTGTTCAATTGGACAAAGTTTTACTAGTTGGCAACGGCGACGACGTTAAAATCGGTCAGCCTGTTGTTGAAGGTGCTAAAGTGACTGCAGAAGTCGTAGCTCATGGTCGTCACAAGAAAGTGAAAATCATCAAGTTCCGTCGTCGTAAGCACTCTATGAAGCAAATGGGCCACCGTCAGTGGTTCACTGAACTGAAAATTACTGGCATTTCTGCTTAATATTTTCAAAGAATTGAACGGCTTTGATCTATTATTGGATGAAAGCGAACACTAAATAAAAGCTCGATATATTGTTGGTGACGGTGATATATCAGTGAAGGAGAAAAGGCATGGCTCACAAAAAAGCCGGTGGTTCTACCCGTAACGGTCGTGATTCCCAGAGTAAACGCTTAGGTGTAAAAGCCTTCGGTGGTCAGTTTGTTAAAGCTGGTTCTATCATCATTCGTCAGCGTGGCACTAAAGTGCACCCAGGTGACAATGTTGGTTGTGGTAAAGACCACACTTTATTCGCGAAAGCCGATGGTTTCGTGAAGTTTGAACAAAAAGGTCGCATTTTCCGTAAGCAAGTTAGCATTGTAGCTTCTAACTAATACGGCCTTATAGCTGGTTTCAGGCTATTGTTTGAAAGCAGTCAAAAAGCTCTGTTGCTTAGGCACAGGGCTTTTTTTAATTGCGATAGGGTACTTTTATCCGTGTCGTCGCAACTGTAACTGGTCAAGCCCAAGCCAGTGATGATCGTGTATCAAAATATGTGGGCAATGATTAGATGTATGGGTTGCCCAGAGGAATAATATGAAATTCGTTGATGAAGCTTCTATCAGTGTTGAAGCAGGAAATGGCGGCAACGGTTGCTTAAGCTTTCGTCGTGAAAAATATATTCCTAAGGGCGGTCCAGATGGTGGTGATGGCGGCCACGGCGGCAGTGTTTATTTAATTGCTGAAGAAGCCGTTAACACACTGGTGGACTATCGTTATGTGCGTCGCTACAAGGCCGAAAACGGCGAAGGCGGCATGGGCCGTGAAATGAGTGGCAAGCAGGGCGAAGACACCTACCTTAAAGTACCGGTAGGCACTACGGTCATCGACGAAGACACCTTAGAGGTATTAGGTGACTTAACTGAACCCGGTGCCACACTCAAAGTCGCCGAAGGCGGCGTGCGTGGTTTAGGTAATATTCACTTTAAAAGCTCAGTGAATCGTGCCCCGCGTCAAACCACTAAAGGTACACCCGGCGAAAGTCGTAACCTTAAATTAGAAATGAAAGTACTGGCCGATGTTGGTTTGCTCGGTTTACCTAATGCCGGTAAATCCACGTTTATTCGTGCGGTGTCTGCGGCGAAGCCAAAAGTGGCCGACTATCCTTTTACCACCATGGTGCCCAACCTAGGTGTGGTGAGTGTGGCGAAACACAAAAGCTTTGTGGTGGCCGATATTCCTGGCTTGATTGAAGGCGCATCAGAAGGCGCTGGCCTAGGTATTCGCTTCTTAAAGCACCTAGTGCGTACTCGTATCCTATTGCACATAGTGGACATGAACCCGTTTGATGAATCCACGCCAGCTGAAAACGCACAAGTGATCGTCAATGAGCTAGAGAAGTTCTCTCCAGAGCTGGTTAACCGTGAGCGTTGGTTGCTGCTCAATAAATTGGATTTGGTGCCAGAAGATGAACGCGAACAGCGCTGCCAAGATGTGATTGACGCCCTAAACTGGACAGGCCCAGTTTATAAAATCAGCGCCATCAGCAAAGAAGGCACCCAGCAAATAAGCTTCGATATCATGAGCTTCTTAGATGCGCGCGCCGAAGCGGCCATTGAAAACCCAGAGCTACTGGTTGAAGAAGCCGAGCACCGTAAACTGGTTGAAGATGAAGCTCGCGAACGTATGGAAGAGTTATCTGAGCGTCGTAACGAGCATCGCGCCGCGCGTAAAGCCGCTAAGCTTGCCGCCAAAGAAGGTGACCTAGACGATGATGACGACGAAAACGGCGACGGCCCAGAGTTTATTTACACCTACGAATAATTCGAAACCTAGCCTTTAGAGTCGGTCGCGGGGCATGCAGTCACGCGACCGATAAGAAAAAATCCATTTATAGCCCGCCTCTAATGAATTAAGATTAGCCCCACTTAATATCAGATAAAAACTAAACACATGTCCAGACAAGCACTAACCAGCGCCAAACGCATCGTCATTAAAATTGGGAGTGCATTACTCACCAACGATGGCGCGGGTCTAGACAAACAAGGCATCGCAAACTGGGTTGACCAAATCGCCGCCCTTAAGCAACAAGGTGTCGAAGTCATTCTTGTATCATCCGGCTCAGTAGCCGAAGGCATGACCCGTCTAGGTTGGAAAAAACGCCCAAGTGCCTTGCACGAATTACAAGCCGCCGCTGCCGTTGGCCAAATGGGTTTGGTGCAATGTTATGAAAGCAATTTTGCACGCCATGAATATCTCACAGCCCAAGTGCTATTAACCCACGCCGACTTAAGTAACCGTAATCGTTACCTAAACGCGCGCTCGGCCATTCGCACGTTAATTGATTTAGGCGTGGTGCCCATCATCAATGAAAACGATACCGTCATCACAGATGAAATTCGCTTTGGTGATAACGACACCCTAGGTGCCTTGGTTGCAAACCTAATAGAAGCCGATGCACTTATTATATTAACCGACCAAGACGGCCTATTCACCGCCGACCCACGTATCGATAAGAACGCAACGCTAATTGAAAGCGCCCGCGCTGAAGACCCAATGATACAAGCCATGGCCGGTGATGGCGGTGCGCTAGGGCGCGGAGGCATGATCACCAAGGTACGCGCTGGTCGACTAGCCGCACGCAGCGGCGCATGTTCCGTGATAGTGGGTGGGCGAATTGAAAACGTGCTAACTCGGCTTTACCAAGGAGAAAGCCTAGGTACGTTATTAGTCAGCGACCAAGAGCCTATGGCCGCTCGCAAACAATGGATAGCCGGCCATTTACAAACACGTGGTGAAATCACCATAGACGATGGCGCAGTAAAAGCGTTACGCGAAGGCGGTAAAAGCTTATTGCCTGTGGGTGCCATTGCCGTAAACGGACACTTTGGCCGCGGTGAAGTGGTGGCCTGCATCAATCAAGCTGGGCAAATCATCGCTAAAGGTTTGAGCAACTACAGCGCACTAGAAACCCAAAAAATCCTTAAAAAAGACAGCAAGGATATCGAAAATATATTGGGTTACATGGACGAGCCAGAACTGATTCACCGCGATAATTTAGTGTTGGTCTAGCCATCATAGAGAACCTGTCACAATGTGAGTCGTGCAATACCCGACCTACATAGCCAGTTATGATTCATAAAGCGAACCTATAGGGTTCGCTTTTTTTTATGCCTGACAAAGTTACC
>JBNMQC010000069.1:0-11972 GCA_051277445.1 Bermanella sp.
GTAGGCCCTTTGATTCAACTATTGATTCTGAAAGTGTTTGGGTTGCTGTTACTGGGCTGGTATTTTGGATAACTCTAATATTTATTGGTATTACATTGTACGATTTCTATATTATTGACAGTTGCTTGGATAGCGGCGGAAAATTTAGCGAAGAATTTGATAAATGTTTACATTAAATAAACGCATAACAATACGCTCAAGCTTAGGACGCATTAAACTGCGCCGCTTAGCTAAGCGTTATGTTTCCCGTGGTTCCATTGTCGAGAGGTAAAATAAAACGTGATAAAAAACCTTCCTTTTTGTGCCCTAACTTTTTTATTTCTTGCCGATTTTGCTGCAGCCGATGTGCAGGTACAGAACTTGACCGTTACCGGCTATACGGTGCTCAGTGATGAAGAGGTTGACGCCACGGTTACGCCTCTTGTTCAACAACAGCAAGCCGCGGCTGAGGCATTGCAGCGTAAGGTACGCGAAGCCGGTGCCTTTGCCGCCCAGGTTTATGTGCATCCCTTAGCGGAGGGCAAGGTTGAATTGCGCGTGATTGAGGGCCGCCTAGCGGAAGACGGCGTGGTGTTGAAGACATCTAGCCCCAGGCTGGCTGATGACAAGCTGAATAAGTTGCTGGAGCATACCCTGCAACCGGGTACCAAACTCACTAGTGTCAAAACGGAGCGAGCGATCCTGTTGGCCAATGATCTTCCGGGAATGGCTGGCTCTTACAGCTCGATTGTGCCGGCCGATCAGGTGGGCGAAGCCAGATTCGAATTTACGCCACTGCCCGCACCTCTAGTGGCCGGCCATGCTTACTACGATAACTTTGGCAGCACCTATACCGGGCGCCATCGCGCAGGAGGGGGGATCGAGCTCAATAGCCCATTCAAGCAGGGCGATAAACTGAGCCTGGGCGGAAACGTTAGCTATCTGGGCACAACCTTTATTTATGCTGATGCCAGCCTGCCTTTCGCACTGCCCAGCCTGCGCGCCGGTGTGTCGTTGGACGCACTGGACTACAAAACTGATGAAGCCAACAACCTGCGCGGTGAATCGAATCATGTATCTGCCTATCTGCATTACGCTTTGATTCGTTCAAGGACAACGAATCTCCATGTCGAGTTGCGCTATGGCCGTGAAAGAATGGAAGATGAAACGAATACCACCCGAATATCCGATCGTGTGGTGGATTTGGGCAGTGTTGGACTAATGGCCGATCATCATGATGGCGGGGGTACAATTAAAGCCGAACTGCAAGTGCATATCGGCGATCTTGATCTCAGCGGCTATGCGCCTTACGAACAAACCGATGCACAAACTGCGGAAACGGCTGGCAGTTTTACCCGCGCCACTTGGCGTCTGAATCGACTACAACATGTCAGTGGCCCATGGCAGGCCTTCATTGAAACCAGTGGTCAAATTGCCTCCAAACGATTGGATGCGAGCCAAGGTATCAGTTTCGGTGGTCCAACAGATTTTTCCGGTTATCACGCAGGTGAAATCGTCGGCGATGAAGGTGCCAAACTGCATGTGGATGTGCGCAACAACTTGAGCATGTGGGGCGGGCATCAGCAGTGGAGTTTCTTTTACGATATTGGCCGAGTTAAAACCCATGCAGTTGAGGTAGTGGGTGGTTTCATTGTGCCGGGCATTGATGACAATTATTACACCTTACAGACACTGGGGATTGGTTTTCACCAGCAATGGGAAAAATTACAAGTACAAGCAGCACTGGGCACGGCAATCGACAATGAAATTCCCGATGCGCTGCTCGACAGCAGTAACAACGACAATGTGCACGGCTGGCTCCAGCTAAGCTACACGTTCTAAGAGGTACTGATCATGATTAAAGTGAAAAACCTTATATTCATCAGCTCGTTACTGACCAGTCTCTCATTAGCTTTGCCGGCGCAAGCCTGTGTGGTGAAAAGTGGAAAAAACTGCCCGAGCACAGTGGCGCATAAAGTTGATCACAAAGTGAAACTGAACAAGCCGGGCATGGTTGGTGGCTTGGGTGCTACCGTACACACATCAGCGCCTGTCGTCTTGGGGCAAGCGGGTGCGGCAACCGGACTACAGGTCGGCCCTGCAACCGAGCAAGTTTTTTATCTCTTCCCTGAGACCGTTAATAGTGATGGGCGCCGCACGCCGGCGCAAATTGTATCCAAATTCATCGTGGAGCATTCAGGCGTGTTATTGAATCCTGATGGTTCACTAACCCAGCATGCCATCGATGTCGGCTGGAAGACCATTGTTGTCAAAGTACCGGGACAAATAGTTTACCCATCGGTGCCCACGCCCGCAGCGGTGCCCTCACTTCAGCCACCCGCGCTGGCGCCCGCGCAGCCATCCATCAATGGGCACATGCAGGTGCATTATCATCAGTTAAGCCCCGAGAAGTCTAAAAAACTGAATAAGCCCGGTGCGCATCGAGGCGTTGTCGCTTCTTATACGATCGAGCAAATGCGCAGCCAGGGGCTTATCGATCAGACCGGTCGATTAACTCAGCGTGCTCGGCAGCAAGGTTTTGCCACCACCATCACCCCATTGCCAGGGGTGCAGTATTACCAAACACGCAATGGGCAGCAGGTAGCGTTAAACCCGCAACAGGTGCAGCTCATGATTCACGGTGGTTCGATAGGTATCGATGGCGCACTTCTCCCGGCAGCCGTAGATCAGGGTTTTTCTATGGTGATTAACCGGCCTGCAGAGCATCTGCCGCAGCAGCTGGCTGCTCAGCAACCGGTAGCTTCACCGCAGAACTCGGCGATGACACAGGTGCCGGTTCCGCAGACGGTGCAGGCACCTGCACTCCTTAGTGATGGCAAGCGCAGCAAGAACCCGGTGCCGGATTTTTATGTGCAAACACATCCAAATGTCACTACCCTAGTGAGGCCAGCCGATTTCCAGGTCAAACCCTATTTTGAATACATACTGCAATGGCCAAGTGGCTCGCGTACATTCAATAGCGGCAACGTTCAACGCAACCCGACATTAACCAATCCGGATGGCACTTTGACACCGTATGCCATTGCAAAAGGATGGACCGTGAGCGTTGTCGGGCAGTCTGTACCGAACATGGTGCCGCAGCCACAGGCTGTTCCGAACCTGCAGGCCCCGCCGCAAAGCCCGGCGATGACGCAAGTGCCGGTACCGCAGACCGTGCAGGCCCCTAACTTGGTGCCGCAGCCGCATGTAGCGGTTTATACCGCACAGCATGCAGAGATTCGACCGCATGAGCAGGCTTACGACCTGCATGACCCCGCATTTCATCTGGTTGTGGTTGGATTTAAAGAGCCATAAATTTCTGTGCAAAAGACGTTTATTCCGGCATTACTGGGAAATCTGAGCGCAAAAAAATAACAAGGCACTGCACCGGACAAAATTACGCTGCGCTCCAGTTTGCTGGTGAGCGCAGCGTTATCTCAACTCCAAGTCCTTAAAATACTTCTCAATCACCGCTAGGTTCAACTGCACAAACTGCAAAAATGCAGTAGCGGTTGGGCTGGGGTTTTTGCCTTGTGGGTGTACTAAGCACCAAGAACGGCGCAGTGGAAAGCCTTTAATGTTTGGGCTTTTTAGTAAACCTAATTTCAACTCAGGTAACAAACTTAGCTTAGGTAAAACAGCCACACCTAAGCCCGCCAGTACGCCATGTTTTACGGCATCATTGGAACCCAGCTCCATATTGCCTGCCAGGCGGATGCGTTTCTCTTGTGAGTAGACCTCAAATGCTAAACGACTGCCTGAGCCTTTTTCACGCAATAACAGTGGCTGTGATAAGAATGCTTCAATGGTGCAGGATTCTTTTTTGCCCAGTTGAGAGTCGGTGGGCACAACGGGGATCAGCTCGTTATCTAAAAAGGGTATGGATACCAAGGGTTTGCCTGTGGGCACCATGCCCATGATGATGATGTCGTCTTGGTTGTTTTCTATTCGCTCAAGTGCGCCTGCGCGGTTAACCACTTTTAGATTGACGTTAATTTTTGGGAACTCTTGTTTAAAGAGTTTTAATAAATGCGGCACCACATATTGTGCGGTATTCACGGCGCATAGATTTAAATCCCCCGATAGCTGACCTTGCATGGCATTTAAATCGATTTGCATGTGCTTCAGTTCAGCGAATAAATTACCAACACAGTCACATAAACGGTCAGCAGCTCGAGTGCGATAGAGCTTTCGCCCGACGTACTCAAACAAGGGTTGTTCTAGGGTGTCTTCAAGTTGTTTGATTTGCGCGCTCACCGCAGGCTGGGTTAGGCCCAGTGAGTTAGCCGCTTTTTTATAGCCTTGTAGTTCATAAACAGCCAAAAATACCTGTAATTGACGCAAAGAAAGGCGTCTTATGAGTTGGTCTAGGGGTAACGACATGGCTGTTTTCCTAGGCGCTGAGCCTATGTATAAGCAAAAGGTTATTCAAGGTGTTAAATATAGTAATTTATCTTTATGTATAAACTCAACTAAACTTTTTACAAGTTTGTTTGAGGGATCGTCATGTTAAAGAAACTCTTGATCGCGAATCGTGGTGAGATTGCATTACGCATTGTCCGCGCGTGCGCAGAAATGGATGTGCGTTCGGTGGCTATTTACACCGAGCCTGACCGTTACGGTTTGCATGTTAAACGTGCTGATGAAGCTTACAGCTTAGGCGAAGATCCATTGGCGGGGTATTTAGACCCGCAGCGCATTGTTAATTTAGCACTGGAAACAGGCTGCGACAGTATTCACCCTGGTTACGGTTTTTTATCCGAGAACGCTGAATTTGCTCGCTTGTGTGAGCAGGCCGGTATTATTTTTGTGGGCCCAAAATCCTCAGTGATTGATCAAATGGGTGATAAAACCGCGGCCCGTGACAGCATGCGCAAAGCCGGTGTCCCCATTACGCCAGGCTCAGACGGCAACCTTAAAGATGTGGACGAGGCGATTACTCTGGCCAAAGACATTGGTTATCCAGTGATGATCAAGGCCACATCCGGTGGTGGCGGCCGCGGGATTCGCCGCTGTGACAGCGAGCAAGACTTACGTCAGCAGTACCCACGAGTGATTTCTGAAGCCACCAAGGCGTTCGGCAGCGCCGATGTATTTATGGAAAAGTGCATCGTGGACCCTAAACACATTGAGGTTCAGATATTGGCTGACAGCCACGGCAATGTGGTGCATTTATACGAGCGTGACTGCTCCATTCAACGTCGTAATCAAAAACTCATTGAAATTGCCCCTAGTCCACAATTAACGCCAGAACAGCGTGATTACGTGGGCAGCCTTGCGGTGAAAGCGGCTGCTGCGGTGGGTTATGAAAATGCGGGTACAGTGGAATTTTTGTTCACTGGCAATGAAGTGTATTTCATGGAAATGAATACCCGTGTGCAAGTTGAGCACACCATTACGGAGCAAATTACCGGTGTGGATATTGTGCGCGAGCAATTACGTATTGCATCCGGTTTGGCATTGTCTTACGGCCAAGAGGATATTCAGTATCGTGGCTTTGCTTTGCAGTTTAGGGTGAACGCAGAAGACCCTAAAAATGACTTCTTACCCAGCTTTGGTCGCATTAGCCATTATTACGCACCCGGTGGTCCGGGTGTGCGGGTGGATACCGCTATTTACACCGGCTATGACATTCCCCCTTACTTTGACTCCATGTGCTTAAAGCTTGTGGTTTGGGCATTAACTTGGGATGAGGTGATAGCCCGTGGCAAACGCGCACTGGCGGATATGCGCCTACAAGGGGTAAAAACCACGGCCCATTATTATCAACAAATTTTGGATCACCCGGATTTTAAAAAGGGCGATTTCAATACCAGTTTTGTGCCGAATCACCCTGAGTTATTGCAGTACTCAGAGAAAAAAGACCCGAAAGAAGTGGCCCTAGCACTGGCTGCGGCCATTGCGGCTCACGGTGGATTGTAAGTCACACATTTTATAAATAAGAATTTAGGGTATTCACATGAAAAAAATTGAAGTCACCGATTTAATTTTACGCGACGCACACCAATCCCTTATTGCAACGCGTATGCGAACAGAAGACATGCTGCCCATCTGCGAAAAGCTCGACAAAGTGGGTTATTGGTCACTTGAAGCTTGGGGCGGTGCGACCTTTGATGCTTGCGTGCGTTTCTTAAAAGAAGACCCATGGGAGCGTTTACGCCAATTGCGTAAAGCCTTGCCCAATACCCGCTTGCAAATGTTATTGCGTGGCCAAAATTTATTAGGCTACCGCCACTATGCCGATGACGTGGTCGAAGCCTTTGTGCAAAAAGCCGCCGAAAACGGGATGGATGTGTTCCGCATTTTCGACGCCCTGAATGATATGCGCAATTTAGAAACCGCCATGAAGGCGGTGAAAAAGTCGGGCAAGCATGCGCAAGGCACCATCTGTTATACCACCAGCCCAGTGCATACCCCTGAGCTGTTTGTGAAGCAAGCCAAAGATTTACAAAACATGGGGGCTGATAGCTTAGTTATAAAAGATATGGCGGGTTTATTAGCGCCATTTCCTACTTTTGACTTAGTTAAAGCCATTAAAGCCGAAGTGGATTTACCCTTGGTGATTCATAGCCATGCCACGTCAGGTTTGGGGGCGCAATGCCAGTTGAAAGCCATTGAAGCGGGAGCTGATCGAATTGATACGGCCATTTCATCCTTTGCCTTAGGCACTAGCCACCCAGCCACTGAATCACAAGTGGCGGCGTTAAAAAATACAGGTTACGACACCGGTCTTGACCTTGTGTTGTTATCAGAGATAGCGGATTACTTTCGTGAGGTGCGCAAAAAGTATCACCAGTTCGAAAGTGAATTTACCCGTGAAGATGTGTCGGTTCAAATCAACCAAGTGCCTGGTGGCATGATGTCGAACTTGGCCAATCAGTTAAAAGAACAAAACGCATTAGATCGTATTCGCGATGTGTTTGCTGAAATTCCTAAAGTACGTGAAGACTTGGGCTTTCCGCCCTTGGTGACACCCACCTCGCAAATTGTCGGCACGCAAGCGGTGTACAACGTGCTGTCGGGCGAGCGTTATAAGACCATTACCAATGAAGTGAAACGTTATTTGTTGGGTGGTTATGGTAAGCCACCGGCTGCGGTGAACGAAGCATTGCGCAGTCAAGCCATTGGTAATGAAACGGTATTAGAAGGTCGCCCAGCCGACGAGATTGCACCAGAATTAGATAAGCTTCGCGCTGAAGTGGGCGCACTAGCAAAAACGGAAGAAGACGTTTTAACGTACGCCATGTTCCCTGACTTAGGCCGTGAGTTTTTACAGCAACGTGAAGAGGGCACCTTAACCCCTGAAGTCTTATTGCCTATGGGTGAGAATAAGGCCGTGGCTGCTAAAACTGCCACTGAGTTTAAATTAGATGTGCATGGTGAAACCTATGAGGTGGCCGTAACCGGTGTGGGCAGCATGGGTGGAAATAAACGCAAACTGTATATTTCACTGGATGGCATGCCAGAAGAAGTGACATTTGAAGCGCTCAATGAATACCAAGCCGACGGTAAAGGCGGTAAGCGTAAGCAAGTGAGTTCACCGGGTCATGTGACAGCCACCATGCCGGGTAACGTGGTGGAAGTCTTAGTGAAAGAAGGGGATGCTGTGAGCGCTGGCCAGTCGGTTATGGTAATGGAAGCTATGAAAATGGAAACCGAGTTACACACCAGTATTGCCGGTACAGTGAAAGCGGTGCATGCGGCCAAAGGGGAACGTGTAACACCGGGTGAAGTGTTAATTGAAGTGGAATAAACCACTAACGTTTCATGGTATCCATTGAAAGATGTATGAGAAACACACAAAAAAGCGAGCCAAGTGGCTCGCTTTTTTGTGCTTGTTTGCTTGCGCATGGGTTAAATACGATATGGGTCGAGTTCTATATTGGTGATGGCTCTGCCCATCATCTCAAGTCGGCCTTGGTAGCGCTGCTCTTGAGTGGAAGTGAATTCAAAAACAAAACAGCGATATAAACGCCACTGGCCTTTTGTGTTTTTTCTCAGACCTGTTTTTTGAATTTGTATGTTGTCATCAAGCAATTGCAAGTTGGCATCATCGCAATAGTGCTTGCAGCGTTTATAGGCTTGTTGTTTTAGGCCGCGATCAAGCCACCAAAGCCAAGCGAACAAGATAAGCAGTAAAACCACAAACACATCAGATAACAGCATTGTAAGACCTATTGATTTAAGCCCTTACTATAAAAGACCTGAGCCTTTATGTAGAGCACAAATCCTTAAGTTGCCGTGAAATTTCTTCAACACCCTGTTGTGCCCGTTGGCTGACCCTGGCAGTGGATACAAACGAATGTATGCAGTCATCGAAGTGCTGATGATGAACGGCAACCGATTGCGCTTTAAGCTTATTAGCAAAGGCAATGCCGTCGTCTTTAAGTGGGTCAAACTCTACGGTAAGCAAATAGGTTTTAGGTAATTCACTGAGCTCATCGATCAATAATGGGCTGACTAAGGGCAGAGACATTTGCTGACGGCTCACAAGATAATGATCTCGAAAGTAATCCATTAGTTTATTGGTGAGTAACATACCGTCATTGGCTGAGCGATAAGAGGCCGTTAAGCCTTGTAGGTCTACCATGGGGTAGAGTAAATATTGAAACTCGGGCGGACATGAAGTTTGAATGGGTAGTGTGTGCTGGGCTGATGGTAAACCCAGGAGGAGTGCAAGGTAGGCACCCGCGCTGTCACCCCCAGCGCCTATTTCACATTGTGATAGACCCAGTTCATCTTTATGGGATTGCAGCCAGTTCCAAGATTCAATCGCATCGAGTATGGGGATTGGGAATTTATATTCAGGTGCCAGTCGGTATCCCACAGAAATAATAACGGTATTCGTGTGCTGCGCTAAATAGCGACATAAACGGTCATGGCTTTGAATGCTGCCAATGACACAGCCACCACCATGAAAATACATCATAGCATGCGTGTATTGGGCCGCCGACTTAGTGGGGTAATACATTCGCAGGGAGATGCTTTGGTTATCACCATGAGTGGCAATGTTGATGTTTTTCACTTCACCCACGTCAACCTTTTTAATGCCCGTTAAGCGGTCTAATAAGGTGAAAATGGGTCGAGCCATCTTAGGAGGTAAGCTGTGGGTCGGTGGTAAATACGAAAGTATATTTGCCAATTTTTGCTGTTGTTTGTCGAGTGCTGGCATGGTCATTATTCTTATTATGAGTCAGTAATGGATTATCGACTAAGCCATTTAATGGCCGCGCGATTGGCCCAGTTAGGGGACAGTGTATTAAAGCAATATAACAGGCTAAATAATGCGCTAACAGGGCGATGTAGTTTCGGCCGCTGGATTTGCTTAATGATACTGCTGACCACATCGTCACTTTTTAAATTCACACCTAAGCGTTCAAGTATGGGGGCGCTTTGGGTTTGCGAGCTGAGCATATTGGTTGCGACAAACGGTGGCATGATATCGCTTACACGAATACCGTGGGTTTTCCATTCAAGTTCTAGTGCTTCTGTGATGCCCTTTACGGCAAATTTACTGGCGCTGTAGCTGGCCAATTGTGGGATGCCATAAGTTGCAGATGCTGACGACATATTAATGACTTGCGCATCGGGCGTGTTTTTCAAATATTGAAACCCATGGTGGCACGTATTCATGATGCCTTTGACGTTGATGTCCATAATGCTGTGGTGACGGTTAAGGGCGATTTGTTCGAATTTGCCAATTTCTAATACGCCCGCGCTATTAAATAACAAGCGTAACCTTTGTTGGTGCTGCTGGCAGTAATCATCCATGACGTGCTTTACCGAGTGCTCGTCAGCCACATTCATTGTGTATAGGGTGAACGTATTTTTGTCCCAGTTTTGTGATAGGTCTTCAAGGGCTTGTTGGTCGATATCTGTGATGGCAAGGTGCCAACCCGTGTCATGTAAGCGCTGGGCCAGCGCACGACCAATACCAGAGCCAGCCCCAGTGATGAGGGCATTTAATGTGGCCATGATTAAGACGCCTCGTAATGATTAAGCGAAAACTGCTTGCTTAACCTGCGGTAATGAAACGTAAAACTGGTCCAGTTGACGGTATTTTTCCCGCTGTCGGTTGTGTACCAACTGGTGCAGCCCGTATTCCAGACGCTGTGCTTGGCTTGATTTTGAATCTTAGCATTAAACTGGTTTTGTACATCCGGTTTTATGTTGATGGACTCATGATCGCTTTTAATAACAGCCTGCGTGGCCTTTGCTATGTAGTTAATTTGGCTTTCAATCATGTACAAAATAGAGTTATGACCTAAGTTGGTGTTTGGCCCATACAGCATAAATAAATTAGGAAATTGATGAACGCTTAAACCAAGGTAAGCCTCTGCACCATTTTGCCAAGCTTGGTTTAAGGTGGTGCCTTGTAAACCGGTGATGGTCATGGGTGAAAGAAATTCTGTGGCGGTGAAACCTGTGCCTAAAATGATGACGTCTGCAGCTATGTGTTGGCCATTTTTATCGCTCATACCTGCTGCATCGATGTGGTCTATGCCTTGATCAAGTATCTGCACATGTTCTTGGTTTAATGCTGGATAAAAATTATTCGAAATTAATACCCGTTTGCAACCCATTTGATAGTTTGGTGTGAGCTGTTTGCGCTTTTTGGGGTCGGTTATGTGTTTGTTCATGAAACGGCGCCATTGCCATTTCATAATGTGCATGATCCATTGCATGGAGGTAAAGGCGACAAAGCGGCTTTCAAAAATTAGATAAGTTTTCAGGCGGCTAAGTTTTAAAAGCCCAGGGATGGTTTTGTACAGGGTTTGTTCAAATTTCGAGTATTTACGATCCGGTTTGGGGATCACATAAGGGGCGGTGCGCTGAAAGATATTAACCTTTTTAGCGACCTTGGCGATCTGGGGGACAAATTGAATGGCTGATGCGCCTGTGCCAATTACGGCGATGGTTTTATCGGTTAGGTCAACATCGTGTTGCCAGTTTGCCGAATGAAACATAGGGCCTTTAAAGTCATTGAGACCTTTAATATTAGGGTAAGCGGGGCGGTTTAATTGCCCAGTTGCGCTGATTAAAAATTGCGCCTGTATCTGATTGCCTTGCGTGTCGGTGATGATCCATCGTTGCAGGGCTTCATTAAAATGAGCCTCGTCCACTTCTTTACCGAACACAATTTTGGGTTTGATGCCAAACTGATTTGCGCAGGCTTGTTGATAGGCGTGTATCTCTGCTTGTGGCGCAAAGCGGTGTGACCAATCGTGTTTGGGTGCAAACGAGTAAGAGTATAAATGAGAAGGCACATCACAAGCCGCACCAGGGTAAGTGTTATCACGCCAGCAGCCACCTAGATCGAGGGCTTTTTCCCAAATTTCAAAATCATGCTCGCCCGTTTGGGCCAGCTTGATACCCATGCCTAGGCCGCCGAATCCGGCGCCAATGATGAGATAGCGTGTTGTCTTCATGATGGACCTTGTCATTTTTATTATGCGTTCACTTTAAGGTGTATTGTTGCAAAGGGCTATGCCTTAAAAAGACGTATATTTGTGATTTTCGGACATTTGAGGTAAATATTGTAAAGTACCCACGCTGCATTGATGTCGCGTGACCCGGCCCGAGGGTGGAACATAATGATTTCGCGTCGTTAACGAATAGATAAAAGGGGACATGGTGGCTTATCGAAGTATCAATAGCGTCAGCTTGATTGTGCAATACGCGACGCAGGCAGGTCTTGAAGCGGCCGATGTACTCAAAGGTAGCGGGATAAAAGCAGAGCAGTTAACGGATGCCAGTGCCGATATCCATGAAGAGCAAGAGCTGAAGATTTTAGAGAATCTTTCTCAACTAAAAAACAATGCCTTTCAAGTGGGAATGGAGCTAGGGTCGCGTTACCAGTTAACCAGTTATGGGCTTTGGGGTTATGCCTTGTTGGCCAGCCCGAGCCTGCGTAAAGCGGTTGACCTTGGCCTGCGCTATTTGGACCTCACCTATGCATTTTGCCATATTGAATTACAGCAGAGTGCAGACAA
>JBNMQC010000070.1:0-11804 GCA_051277445.1 Bermanella sp.
AAGCGGGTAGCACTTTCACCGAGTTGACGATAAATATCATCAAATTGTTCGGTTGCATAATCAAATGCGCCAAGCGCCATTACTTTTGCATTAAGCTTTTCGAGCAAGTGAGGAATGGCGATTAAGGTTTCCTGCACATCTTGATTTAACGCAGAATGATTGGTTTTCAGCATATACCATGGCTGCAAAGCATCATGATATTGCCACTGTTCTGTGAGTGCCCAACCATAAGTCAGCAAGGCTTTTGGCGTATAAGCCCCATCTAAACTTACACTTTTTAAATGCTTAATAGCACTGCGCCCACGACCTGTGGCGTAGAAAAACTTGCCCGCCATTAAATTAATCTTATCGGCTAACGCTTCCGGTTTATCGGTATTACTCGTCAATAACAGTGCTTTATTAAATACGGCCTCTACTTTACTAATATGAACATCGCGCTCGGTATAACTCACAGCTAGGTTCATATAAGCATATACGGCCCACTTACTATCCGGATTAATGGCTAGAATGTGCTGGTCCGCCTTTGCAGGTTTACCCTTGAATAACTCAAGAGTGGTAGCTAAGAAATGATATTCATCTTTTAAGTCATCCGCTATGTGGGCTGACTTGACTTTACGTATTGCGGTCAACGCACTGGCCCAAAGTCCTTTGTTATAAAAGTGCTTAGCCATATAAAACCAAGCTTGTGCACGGGCTGGTGCTGGTAAGAAACTGACTCGGCTATCAGACAATAAGCGCTTGTATTGCTTTTGTGCATGCTGGCTCATCCCCAAACCTAATTGAGCGGTGGCCTCATGAATATCTAATATTCTGCCGTAACCTTTACGTCCCTGCTTGCGTAACTGGTAGTTAAAACCGAGGGCTTTGTCATATTCGCCGGCATGCAGGCTATAAACAGCTTGCCCATAGATCGGATCACGAGCAATAGCGCGGCGTTCGTCCGGAAGGAGGTCATCCCCGAATGCAACAGGGGAAAGTATTAACAGCCAAATAAACCAGCGCATTTTACTTCCACTCTACAATGGCAAAGTCTGGTTTATTTTGATTAGGGTTATTACTGATTTTTACTTCTAGATACTTGCTCGAGCGAGCTTTACCAAAGTCGGCAACTACCATGCGCTTAACCGGACGACCGTCACGATCCTTTCCCACAATTTCTGCCTTTAAGTTATGCATTCCTGGCTTAAGGTTACCGGCGTAGATTTTCTGTATACCACCACGTCGCAAAGCTTCTACCTGTTCGGCACGATAAATATGCGAAGTCACATCCTGTTCATCAAGATTAAGTTTGACGGCTTGGATTTCAAAATCAGGTACAGCGTCCATAGAAACGAACACTGCAAACGATGTGGTGGCTGGATAGAGAAGTTGTTCTTCTAGGTCAAAAAGATCACGATTAAGCTCAATTACTTCTGCTTTTAGTTCTTCAATTTCTGCATCTAAACCCGCCTGATCAGCGGCAAACACTGAAAACGACATACACAAAGAAATGAACAGCACGAGGCTATTTGCAAGAGAATGAATTGCCTTCACGGTTGACCCTTATTTTTTATTTTTATTATAAGGACGCATTTTTTTTAGAATGCTGCGTCTTGGCGTATTGTTACCTAGGGTTTTATAGGATGCAACCAAGGTTAGTGGGTCGAAAGTACCAAAACAGCCATTTACCGCTCAAATTTGCTAACTCGGCACATTTTAGCCAATAAAAAAGGGAGCCATTGGCTCCCTTCATGACAAACGTAAATGGATACTAACGGCTCAATTCACGCATGGCGTCTTCAAGTCCGTTGATGGTCAACGGAAACATATCATCTTTCATGATATCTCGAATGGCATTTAATGAACCACTCCACCCCCACTGGTTGTCTGGTACAGGATTGAGCCAAACCACTTTAGAGAAGTGCTCTTTCATACGCTCTAACCATACTGCTCCAGGCTCATCATTCCAATGCTCAACGCTGCCGCCCACATGAGTCACTTCATAAGGCGCCATCATGGCGTCACCAATAAACACAACTTTATAGTCCTTGGTGAACTTACGCAGAATATCCCAGGTCTGTGTGCGTTCATTACTGCGTCGACGGTTATCTTTCCACACGCTTTCGTATAAGCAGTTATGAAAATAAAACGTTTCCATGTGCTTAAACTCAGTTTTAGCCGCAGAAAAAAGCTCTTCACAAATGCGAACAAACGGGTCCATAGTGCCGCCAATATCAAAGAACAACAGCACTTTCACCGCATTATGACGCTCAGGCACCAGCTTGATATCTAAGAAACCAGCATTATTGGCCGTTGAACTAATCGTGTCGTCTAGATCCAGCTCTTCCGCAGCACCCTGACGGGCAAACTTACGTAAGCGTCGAAGTGCAACCTTGATATTACGAATGCCCAGTTCAACGTCGTCGTCGAGGTTACGGTAGTTACGTTGCTCCCAAACCTTGATGGCTTTTTTATGACGGCTGCGCCCTTGTTGAACGCGCATGCCTTCAGGATTAAAGCCATCCGCACCAAATGGCGAGGTGCCACCGGTGCCGATCATTTTATTGCCACCACGATGCCGCTTTTCTTGCTCTTCTAAGCGTTCGCGGAATTTTTTCATCAGCTCATCAAACCCACCTTGGGACTCAATGGCCTCTAGTTCTTCCTTACTGAACAAACGCTCAAATTCTGACTTCATCCAGTCTTCTGGAATGCCTTTCGCACTGGTCAAAATTTCATCTAGGCGGTCAATACCTTCAAAGTAATGAGCAAACGCTTTATCGAACTTGTCGAAATGGCGCTCATCTTTCACTAAGCAAATACGGCTGATTTGATAAAAGTCATCCAAATCAGCAAACGCTAAATGATTTTTAAGGGCGTTTATGAGATCCAAGTATTCGCGAATTGAGCAAGGCACTCGGTATTCGCGCATGGTTTGGAAATAATCAACCAACATAAGATTAGCCTTTACGACGAGACATGAATGCTAACTTCTGCAATAGCTCAACATCTTGTTCGTTTTTCACCATTGCACCGTAAAGAGGTGGAATGGCGGTATCTTTGCTGCGCAGTGTTTCTGGATCCACATCGTCTGCCAGTAATAGCTTCAACCAATCCACCAGCTCTGAAGTGGATGGTTTTTTCTTAAGACCTGGCACTTTACGCAGGTCAAAGAAGACGTCCATCGCTTCTGCTAAAAGGGATTTTTTAATATCTGGGAAATGCACATCGACAATTTTTTGCATGGTATCTTTATCTGGGAAGTCGATGTAGTGGAAGAAACAACGACGCAAGAATGCATCTGGCAATTCTTTTTCGTTGTTACTGGTGATAATAATAATCGGACGATGCTTGGCAACGATGCGCTCTTGGGTTTCGTATACGAAGAATTCCATCTTATCCAGCTCTAACAATAAATCGTTAGGGAACTCGATATCCGCTTTATCGATTTCATCAATTAACAGTACAGGAGGCTTGTCACCTGTAAAGGCTTCCCACAACTTACCTTTCTTAATGTAGTTAGAAATATCTTTAACGCTTTCATTACCTAACTGAGAGTCACGTAAACGGGATACCGCATCATATTCATACAAACCTTGGTGCGCTTTTGTAGTGGATTTGATGTGCCACTGAATCAAAGGCGTGCCTAATGCTTCAGCCAATTGTTCTGCCAGCATGGTCTTACCCGTGCCTGGCTCACCTTTGATCAGTAATGGGCGCTGCAAAGTAATCGCGGCATTTACGGCCATTTGTAACTCGGACGTGGCGACGTATTCTTCTGTACCTGTAAACTTCATATTATTGCTCGATTTAGCCAAATTAATGCACCGAATGGTAACTCAGGATAAGGGATATTACACCCTTGATCATGGCTTGTTTTTACGCTCTAGCGGGAAAATCAGATCAACATTACTGTGTATTGGTTACACAAAAAAGCCCAAGCAAAGGCTTAGGCTTAGACTTATCGATAGGGAAATCCTTCTAAACACCGATATCTTCATTCCACAATTGTGGATTGTGCTGAATAAAATCACGCATCATGAGGATGCAGGTTTCATCCTGTAACACCGTTAAACCCACACCTTTACTTTTTAGCCAGGCTTCTTCACCCATAAAGGTTTGGTTTTCCGCGATCACCACTTGAGGGATTCCATACAAAGCAATGGCCCCTGAACACATAGCGCATGGACTAAGTGTGGTATACAGAACAGACTCTTGATACGTTTGGGCACTTTGCCGCCCCGCGTTTTCTAATGCATCCATTTCGCCATGCAGCACACAACTGCCTGATTGAACGCGACGATTGTGCCCTTTACCGATTACATTTCCTTTATGCACCAGTACGCTACCGATGGGTATGCCCCCTTCTGCTAAGCCTTTTTTGGCCTCATCAATGGCCATTTGCATGAATTCATCCATTAGGGTTCTTTCTTGCCGTCATCAATTAGGGCGTCTACATCTATATCGTCTAACTCACTCTCTAGATTAGCAAGTGCAGCATCGATGGAGGAATCATCTTCATCATCCCCTGAGTCAGCCGATTTAGAGTCACTTTGGGCACTGAGGTCAAACTCGGCACTCACCGACTCATCTAGTTGAGGAATATTTTCTTCATCTTCATCCGATAAACTATCAAGCACGCTGTCTAGCTCATCAATGGCGCTTGCTGTGTCATCGGGCATACTTTCTTCAATGTCATTTTCAATCTCGTTGTTTTCAACATCAAAGTTTTCATCAAAGTCTGGGATGTCATCTTCAACCGGCGCTTGTTCTAGCGTGACGTCTGGCTCGTCATCCATGTCGTCTAAGTCATCCATTTCAGGAAGCGGGTCACTGTCATCTAGGTCGTCAGCACCTTCATTCAAATCAATGGCAAGTTCATCATCGTCGTCGGCACTTAAATCAAAATCTTCATCGAAATCTTCATCATCCAATCCATCATTAAGATTGACCTGAGATTTATCATTTTTGTCTTCTGATTTTTCAGCAGGTGCTTTGTCAGCTAATTTTTTGCTCATCACTTTGCGATAAACTAAGAAGCCGCCTACACCCAGTAAAATAATGGATATTGGAATCACCGCATACAGCCAATAAGGAATCGGTTCTAATACCACCTCAGCTTCTGCTTCAATGGGCGGTTCTTGCTGGGCTGCATCTGCCTGTTCATTCGCTTGTTGCTGCATTTTTTCTTCTAAATTCGGCACCACAGGTTCAGCCGGCGCTTCTGGCACTTCGGCCTCAGGCGCAGGCGCTTCTTCCGGCGGCGCTTGTTCTGCTTGCTCTACTGGAGCGGCTTCTTGCGTTGGCTCTGGGGCAGGCTCTTGAGCTACCTCTTGTTCCTCACTTTGGGCATAGTACTCGTGAGTAAAATCATCAGGTATTGGGAAGTTGAGCGTGATTGGGTCTGGCTTCACTCTAAATTCTTGGTTTTCACCTATGGTGCCTTTAATGTTCATGGCGATCACGTATTCACCAGGCCCCTTGGATGGCTCTATTACGGCCTCCCACACACCTTCTTCTATCCAAGGCATAGCTTGGATAATAGAAGATTGATCAGGGCCTTTTAATTTCGCAATCACCCGCGTTTTGGCCACTTCTATATCCGCCACTTGCGGAATCACACGCACCGCATAGGCGGGCGTTTTATCCATTTGCACTTTACGAATTTCAAAACCAATGGGCTGACGAACTTGGATGTAGTCTTTGCGCATACGCTTAAACGTCTTGCCATCCACCTCGACTTTTAATTCGTACTGGCCCTCTTTAGATAAGCGAGAAATACTTTCTTTATATCGACCATCCGCAGGAATGTTTTCAGGGTCACTGATCACTTTTGTACCACTGCGACCTGATTCCGCCGTCATCGTCATTTCAATGGTCATCAGTTTTAAAAAGTCTGGGTTACTGATGACGTTGCCGTCTTCATGTAAGAACATTTCAAAATTCACTTGTTGACCCGGAAATAAGGTATTGGGTAAACCCGTTATTTCCATTTTTAAATCACTGACCACCGTCACTCGATTGTCTGGGTCAAGTTCAGCCTCTATTTTCCACTTACCCGCTTCAGGGGACGTAACCGTGACTAAGTCATAAACAGACTCACCAAACCAGCGAGCGTTCTCTGCCCCTTTAATTTGGCTGATGACCTCACCGGACGGCGAAGTGAGTTGCATTGGCGGTGAACCTTTTTTTCGAAAAACCAGTGCCGTAAATTCCTCAACACTGGCATCAATCTCAAAGGTATTATCTTGTGCAAGGGGAACCTGTTCAGCCACTTCCGGTGCGGCTTTTTCAAACGCTTTTAGGAAAGCCTTAACCAACTCTTCTGGGGTATTCACCACAACACTGGTGCCGCCGGTTTCCAGTGCTAGCTTGTCCAAGAGTACTTTATCAGCATTGTCTGATAAGCCGATGCTATGGATTTTCACACCTAGCGCCTGATATTGTTTCAGAATATCTGTTGCGATGCGCTGTCTCTCGGCGCTGTTTTTGGCTTGCTGCTGAGGGTCCGTGTCGTCTGCAATATCAACCAAACCATCCGTCAATAAAATCGTATGCTGCTCATACTGTCCATCAGGTTCAAGTTGCCAAGTGGCTTTTTCCATGGCTTCGCCGATATTGGTTCTTAAGCCATGGGAGTTGATTTTTTGCGCGTTGGTTTTTGCGTCTTCACGCCACTGCTTATCGACCGTGGCAGGTGGAATAAGCATGTTCACCCATTGGCCAAAGGTCCAGACTCCCGCTCTTGCGCCATCAGGAATCATTTCCACAATAAGGTTCAAAGCCGGTATGCGCAGGTTATCAGGATCGTTTTGTTTCATAGAGCCAGAGATATCAATAATGACACGCACATCGCTGGCTTTATTGGTCGGGATAATTGTACTTTCAGCCCCTTCTGGCAACGCTAAGCCTAGCACGTTGGCAGGAACAGCTGACGCTAAGCCATCGCTTTCAGTGGTTTGCCTGTTGTCATCAGCGACCGAGGGGGGCGAAGGTTGTGGATTAGCTTGATCTGAAGGACTGGGAATAGCCGAATTAGAAAGCGCAGCAGGCGTATCCTCATCTGCGCTCATGGCGTTAAAACTTAATGCAAAAGCAAAAATAAAACCGACAATCATCAATGGCTGTTTTAAATGGTAAATCATTGTCGGCTTATCCTAAATACTTTTCCTTGGTGTCAACTTGGGTAAACCAAATTACATTTGGCTCTCCAATACACGACGACCTTTTTCGGTAATGTGCCAACGCACACCGTTCTTCCCGCTAACTTTGCCTGCCAAGCTGCGCGAAACCAAAACACCTAAGGTTTGCAACATGGTCGCTTCATCATTATTTGATTCACGACACAGACCGGCAAGGGACCTAAAGATGTATCGGCCAGTTGACAGCATTTTTAACGCTTTCGAACTGGTGACATCTAAATCTTCACTGTAATCCATGATAGCGGGCTCTTCATCAGGTTCTAGATCCTGCTCGGTTTCCGTATCAATCAGCGGTAATAATTCATTTTTAATAATACGAAGGTCATGATGCACACTGTCAGATTGCTCTTTCGCATGGCGAGCCGCATCTAAAATACGATCGGACATGTTGGTGATGAAGAATCGGCTGGCAATGGATGAAATCAAACAAAACCCTGTAAAGATTAATAACCGCGATGGGTCACCCTGGGTTTCTAATATGAGTTCACTATTGACCAAGTCCAAAATCACCGGCACTAAAAATGCCGCACCAATCCCCACCACTAAGCAACGGGGCAAGCTGGTGGCATCCGGATCATGATCGCCATACATGTAGTAGTTTACTAGCCCACCAAAAATGCCTGCTAACAGCATAACGGTTGCCAATATGAATATATGATTAGCCATTTATACCTCTCATCCATTAGAGCTGGCTCTAATGATTTAACAGCCCAGTGTGACGTTAAACGCGTATCTGGGTTTTTCTATCACTGTGATTCACTACAGTACTGCTAAACCTGTATCCCTTTTATAAACCTAGACGGATTTTTCAAATGCGCAAAAAAACAATGGCTTATGAGGGTTACGCGTAAGCTGGACAAAAAATGCCATATTTTTACGTCTATTTTCATCATGCAGGCGTCGCACCCTATGGATAAGATTTATTAGCCGCTATAATCTAAGCCAATCGCGAATGGAGCATTTATGGATTTTTCCGCACTCAATCACTGGCAACAACTGGCATTTTGCACATCATTGTGTGAACGCAGCATGCCGAACTTTCAATTATTCTGTGAAATTGAAAATAAGCACGATGACTTTCAACAAAGCCGAAAAATTCTAAACAAAGTCTGGGAGTTTTTAAGAGGCCAGTTAACCAGTTTAAAGAACATGGAAAATCAACTGGATACTCTGACTGATTTAATCCCTGACCCCGAGCACTACGAGCACTTTGGCGCTTATCCTGCCATGGACGCCATGGTCAATCTTCAAAGCTGTGTACAAGCGGTACTCGATAGCAGCATTTTAGATGCCCAAAACATCCAAAACATGACCCGTGAGCGTTTGCAAGAAGTGCTAGAGCTGCAAGGTATTGAGCAATCGGAAAGTGAATTATGGCTAAGACAGCATGACTTTGAAGCGCAACTGTATGAACTCATTACCAGCCAAATCAGTCATGCGGACTTGGTTAAAAAGCTGATCCCTTTCAGTAAAGACCAAGGGGTAAGCCAGATCGGTATTTGTCTTGATGATTAAACGTATATTGGTCACATTAAGTTTAACGCTAGGGCTAATCCTAGCCATGACAAGCTTGGCAGAGGAACGCCACACAGGTCACAGCGATGACCTGCTCTTGCTACTTAAAGACAAAATTGCGCTACAAAAGTTACTGAAAACCTACCCAAATGAGTCATTAGAGCAACAAGCCCGCAGCCGATCCAAGCAGCGGGCTTTATTTCAGCGCGCTCTGCCCCGCTTGACTCGCTATGTGGCCATTCCTGAAAACCAATACCCCAATATGGCCATGTACCACGAGAGCCTAAAAAGCCGAGCGGCTCTGATGCAAAACTTTGCTGACTTAATGCATCAATCACAATGTCTGCAAGATCAAACCTGCCATAGCGAGCATACGGCTCATTAAGCTTAAGGATTTACTCATCCTGCCTGCGTAATCCCTTGGTTCTGCTATCTTTTTAAGAGCAGCACCGCTATTTAGGATACGCAGTTCATGGCTAGGTTAGGTTTATTTTGTTGGTTGCTTGTGTCATTGAGCGTGCATGCAAAACCGGATGTGCAGATTTCCCGTGCATTAGATGCCATGTTTGTGGATATTGGGCAGTTACAAAGCCATGAACTGGCTGATTATCAAAACCTTATTGCCACCCACATCAGCCCTAATATCGATACCCTGAGCATGGCGCAGTTGATATTGGGTCGTCATTGGAAGCGTGCCAGTATCAGCCAAAAACAACGCTTTTTAAGTTGTTTTACCCGTCAATTTCGCACGAATCAAGCTCAGGCCTTGCTTGAATGGCAACCCACACGCTGGGTTTTAAAAGAACAGTCCTTCAATGCCAATGAAACCAAATCGGCCCTGGTGATGGCACTGAGCCATTCGCAAGAGTCCCGAGAATTTACCTTACGCTTGCATCGAATTGATGGGCAATGGCTCATTTATGATGCGTCTTATCTAGGCATTAGCCTGCTCAAAAACTTCAAAGATGATTACGCCGTCAAAATCAGTAACCAGGGGTTAAATAAAACCCTTGCCCAAGTTTGCCAGCAATATCCAGAGGTGATTAAACACCTTAGCCTTGCAGGCACTCAATGGCCCCCATTTATTGCTCGCAGCTTACCAGGGAAAGGCTTGAGTGTTGAAATTGTCAGTGCCGTCCTCAGCCGTGCCGGTTACACAGTGGACATGGTGTTCGTCCCCTGGAAACGGGTCCTACAAGGCATTGATGAGGGTGAATACGATGTGAGCCTTGCACTATGGAAAAGTCCTCAGCGGGAGAAGCGCCTGTTATTTAGTGACCCCTACTTTATTAACGAGTTGATTGGAGTGCATCATAAAGACTCTAAATTAGTAATGACTAATTTAGATGAGGCTTTGTCTTATTCTGCATCACTCGGGCTCATGGATGACTATGCATACAGCGCTCAGATTCAGCAGTATCCCAATCGACGTTACATGACTCAATATAACGCGCTACTCAGAGACCTTGCCTCTAAAGACCTGGATTTTTCATTACTCGATCGCAGCGTGGCTCAATTTTATTTGGAGCGATCTGCCGCTTTAAAAAATAGTTTGCAAGTAACCACTATCACTCTGGAGTCCAAGCCTTTGCACATCGGCATGAGCAGGCAGCACCCTCGCGCGAATGAGGTTATAAGAGACTTCAATCGATATCTAAAAATGTACCTAAAGAGTCATGATTACCAGGCGTTACTGGATAGATACAAACTGAAAAACACTCAGTGACATTGCTCAAAAAAACGTCAACTGAATCACAACCTGAAACATGATGCTTATACCTTTTACGCACAAGCGCTGATTTTTTTTGCTTCTAATGAGCATCCTATCTAGCTTTATATTATGACCAGTCGAGCCTTAGACCTATGAACTTATACCTACCTGTGATGATCATTAGTTTATTCTTGGTACCCATTGCCAATAGTAGCGCTGTACAGGTTATTCCAAAGGGGTATCAGCCATCACAAAACAATACCGACAGTCAGGCTTCCGACACCCATCTCACAGAGCAAGAATTAAAATCCCACTTTAAACAAGCCATGATCGAGCATCGCTCTGAGTTGCGTGCGTATTGGGCCGATGCAGAAATCAGCAGTAAAACTCGATTGGTGATGTACAGCAATGACTACCAACAAAAGCGAGCCATTGACTTTAATGCCAACGAAATTCAAATCACGATGCCGAGCATCCATACAGGTAAAGTCTTGAATTACCGCCAAATGCAGCAGAACCTGCAAGCCACCCTAATGGAATTGCTGCAAATGGATTTGGCCACAGCCATTCGCAAAGACCCTATTAATCAAAAGATGGAATCCCTGGCGGGCATTCGTTACGCACAAGACTTAGGCTCATTAGGGCGAGATTTATTACTATCAGAATTATTCAGGGACGAGCGCCCGTCCATCAAAGCCATTGAACGCATGGCTAGAAAGCTCACTAAATCAGCCTATATCCGCTACCCTGCGGTTGCCTCTTTGAATCTAGCCTTCACCTTCAATGACCGCACAACTTACATCATTTCACTGCCTGAGAAGCGCATTCGCATGAAAGCAAAGCGCTACAAATCGTTCATTTATGATTATGCGCAAACCTATAATCTGCCACCATCATTAATCTTTGCCATCATTCATGCTGAAAGTTCGTTTAACCCCCTAGCAAGATCGCAAATACCGGCATTTGGCCTGATGCAAATTGTGCCGCACTCAGCGGGTCAAGACGCCACTCAAATGCTGTTCAATAAGCGTCAAGTGCTTTCGCCCAGTTACCTGTATAACCCTCGTAAAAATGTCCAAGTCGGCGCCGCGTATTTACACATCCTGTATTACCGCTATTTACGAGACATTGAAGACTCTAAAAGCCGCTTATATTGTGCCATTGCCGCCTACAATGCCGGCACTACCAGCGTGATGCGCACACTGACCGGCCAGTCTAGTATTAGTGGTTCAGTGAACAGCATCAACCGCATGTCATCGAATGATGTCTTGCGCCGACTCATCCGCCAAATGCCCAGCTCCGAAACACGCGAGTATCTAAACAAAGTACTGAGCTTACAAAAAACCTATGGCCAACTTTAAACTCATATTGTGCTTGCCCTTAGTGCTCATATTGGG
>JBNMQC010000071.1:0-11715 GCA_051277445.1 Bermanella sp.
CGGTGTGGTCACGCCACAATAGGATTCTTGAATGTTGGAGTTATCCCAAACCACCACATCATCATTATCACTGTTAATCGGCGGTAACGAGGTCACAGGGCGCGCTTGTAAAATATAAAACTGGCCGTCTTTTAAACACCATTCGATATCCATGGGTGTTTGATAACTGTGGGCAATCTCTCGACCGAGATCACGCAATTGCAAAACGTGGGCATTGCTCAAACTGGCTTGATTTTGTTTGGCTTCATCCACGGCCGTTTCAATGGCGCCAAGCTTTGCGCTGGCATCAAATACAAAGGCTGTGTCTTTTATGTTTATTTGACTGCTAATATCATCATCAAACAAACCCACTGTGATTTCATCGGTATTACATACACCGGAGACAATGCCCTCGCCACACCCCCAGGTAGATGAAATCAACGCCTGCTTACGGTTGCCGTGAATCGGGTTGGCGGTGAACATGACACCGGATACATCCGCATCAATCATTTCTTGAATAATAATGGCCGCGCGAATATCAGTCAGGCCTAAACCATTATGAATACGATACGCCAGCGCACGGTGGTTAAATGCGCTTTGCATCACTTTAATGATGGATGCAAAAATGGCTTGCTCACCTTGCTGATACAAATACGAATCCATTTGTCCGGCAAAGGATGCATTCTCAGCATCTTCACCCACCACAGATGAGCGCACAGCCAACGAAGCGTGAGTTAAAACCTCTTCAGGCAAGCTATCGCGAATTAACTGCTGCACCTCTTGGGTTAACGGCAAACGCCCTAACGCATCTTGAATGGCGGTGGCCACACTGGCGATGGCCTCGTTACTGATGTCGCCTTTTTCTTTATTAGCAGTTAATAGTTGCAGCTGCTGTTCTAGCCAGCTCTCAATATTGACAACCTTAATTTGCTGAGAAAAACATTCAGTAGTTAGCACCCACCATTTTGGTACAGGTAAACCTTGACGCGACAACCAAGCGAGGTTTTTGGCTTTACCTCCCAGTAAAGACTCACTGTATTTAAGGGCTTGTGTTGAATCTAAAAACAATGGCAAGGTCATGTTAACACCCCGCTTCTTCAAGTTGTTTTTGTGTTTCGAATAACAACTCGTTATCAAGTAGCTGCCTAAAGGTCATCAGCATGCGCGGCATAAACTTATAGTCTCTGAATGTATGCACCATGATGTACATAGGTATGCGGCACACCACTAAATCCCAAAGGCAAAGGGTAAATCCGCGACGCCATTGCTTGGCGTCGATTTCAACACCGCTTAGGCTTTGCAATTCGATTCGGTGTTGCTCGATGTAGAATTCAATATCTTCTTTTTTGAAATCCGGCTGCAAGGTAAAAATTAATAATTCCGCTAAATCGTGTTGCGGCAAATGCACCGTGGCCAGCTCCCAATCATAAGCACATAGGCTTAATGCACCTGTGGTTTTATTGCGGCGAAAGGCAATATTACGCGGGTTAAAATCGTTATGAATTAAGGTTTTTGGCATGGCATCAATTTCTTGATACCAATCTTTTAAGCTATAAACGCGATCACGAAAACGCGCCATGTCGGCATCGGTAAACCACTCAGGAAATTCCTCCCCACTGTGGGCACCCAGCATTTCCCATAAACGCATTTTTTCTTGCATGTTTTTGCAAGTTGGCGCATCTGAAATCCAATCTTTTTTTGCAAGCTCGGCTTCTTTGCCGTACCAAATGGAGTGCACTTCTGCGATGCCACGAATGGCCACTTGAATATGCTCAGCTGTCCAATTGGATGTATCGTCTGCGCTGTCCATGAGTTCCATGTCTTCCATGAGCTCTTGCACTAATACATACGCCTCACGACTATCATCTTGCCAAGCCATATAAGTGGTTGGCGCGTTATTTACAAAGCGTGGATCGGTTTGTGACATCACCGCTAATTCACGTTTATGGCAATTAGTAAAACCAAGATTATTTTTAAATTCGTTATACGCATGGGCCAAGCGTGCATCACACATGGCAGCCACACTGTTTAGCATGAGAATCACTTCGTCATCTAATGGCTTTACTTTTACCATGACATTCACAGGCTCTGGCAAACCCGCCAGCGTTAACGCAAATGGAAAGTGCCCCACCAGTTTATTAATTTTATGATCGGTAAGCTCAGTAATAATACTGCTGCCTTTTGACTCAATACTTAAGGCTTCAGCCTGCTCTACATAAATATTGGTGCGATCATAATAAGACTGCATGGCTCGAGTGAAAAACTGCGAATTAAGATCACTAAGTTTTAACCATTCAACTGGGCGATTACGCCCAAGTTTTTCATGGGCACGAGCAAATTGATCACTGGCAATGGCTGATAACGTTGATAAGTCTAACGCCAAACAAAAACTGGCAATGATTTCTGCTAACTTATGTGCACAACCTGGACCTGCGCACCCTAATAATTCTAAACATTCTTTTTGTTGGGCAAGGCTGGTGCCACCACCCACACTGCCCACCACTAAACTGGGTAGTCTTAAGGTTGCGGAGACTTCGTTGTCTTTGGTTAATTCTAAATATAACTGGCCGATAGAGGATTCATGCACACAGGCAATGTCTTGCCCCGTTGCGGTAAACATGGCACCGATCACATTGGCAATGTTGATATTCATGCCTACCATGCCAGAGGCAATACTGCCGCTGTTAAAACGGTTATAGGCTGAAAATAATTGCTCTGGTGTGACCTTTAATACTTTACGGCATACTTCTTCGGTTAATAGACATTCGGCCATAACGCGAATACCACGACCACGTAGAAACGAATTGTAAGTCACCTTTTTATCGTTGGATAAATTCGCTTCAATCATAAAGTTTTCAATTTGAATATGATCAAAGAAATTCATTTGCGACAAAATCCACTGACACGCTTGCCATGTACAAGTGGTTGTCATGTTTTGGCCAGCGGCATCACCGGTTTCATATGAAAATTCCATATGCAGTGTGCGACCCATTAATTCACTTTTGATTTCAACCAGGTCAGCATAGTTTGAATACTTGCGCGTTTGCTCGGCAATTTCTGCGTAATGATCTTTGACCCACTGATCTAAAAATAATGCAGACGATAAATCAGACAATACAAACACAGGAGCCCGCAACATACGCTGACCAATCACTCGAACATTGACACCACCCGAGCGTGATAACGCGGTGGCACCACGGGTAGCCGATGCGAGCAATGCCCCTTCGGTTGTCGCCATGGGTGCGTAATACAAACCATTAGCATGGGTGCCTTTAATGTGAAGCGGCCCTGCGATGCCCACAGGAATTTCAACCGAACCAACCAGTGCTTCAATGTTACTGACTAACGTTACAGGGTCTAACGTGGTGTTGGCGACTTTTTCAAGTTGCACACCTGTGGTTTCACGTATGTACGCTAAACGCTCTTGCCTTGCATCTTCGGTATACAAACCTCGGGCAGGCACTTTTGGTAAGCTAAATTCGGTATGGGAGACAGCTTCATCAACCACCGGTGCTTGTCGTAGCATATAACCCATTTGCCAGAATAAACGGGCGGTCTCAGCATCCCCATCATGGCCTAATACAAGATGGGT
Organism: Bermanella sp.; assembly: GCA_051277445.1. GTDB lineage: Bacteria > Pseudomonadota > Gammaproteobacteria > Pseudomonadales > Oceanobacteraceae > Bermanella. The sequence continues at coordinate 3,572 of JBNMQC010000071.1, forward strand.
CTTGTGGCCTTTCGTGGTGGTATTGATTAATGCTAACTTTTTAAGCTCAAACACTTGATCAAGAATGGTGACGATGATTTTATCAATCTTGTCATGCACGATGTGCTCGAATAAATTCTCACACACAATGGTTATTTCTTTTTTTGAAACATCAACAGCTTCAGCCTGCCACTGTTTTTCACCATTCTGTACATGTACCTGTGCGCCATATTCTTTAGCAAATACATGGCGAGTTAAATGTGTGGTTAATTTTTCCTTTTTCATGATTATACCCAACTTCCTGTCATACCATTATTTACAAGCACTGCGATAATAATTACCAGGTAACCAATCAACATATTGATTGCCACCGCCGCTTCATTTTTTTCACGACCTTCCATTGTCGAATTTGCTATAAACCTCTTAACCTGACGAATGGCAACGCCATACATTAAGATCAAAGGTATCAACAGCCAGCCTATGTAATTGACGCCTAATACAAACAGTAATGCCCCTTGTGATAGCAGCATCATGGAAACCAACATCATTACTATGTATGCAGAACCCTTGGTGCCAAAGATTCTAGAGTACGAATCCACCGTATCGCGCTCTTCTTCTACACCTTTGGTTTTACGGGTGATTTCAAAACAAAAACCGCTAATGAACGCCAGCAACATCATCACCATAAGCGACTCATTTAATACAGCATTTGGCACCGCCAGATTGGCTAACCAATACACAATTAACGGCATAATCAGCATGTGAGATAACGCATATAGGGTTAAGCGCTTTTCTAACCACTCACCGCAAAAAAATTCAGCCCCCATTAAACACAAATAAGTGAACATAATGAGGTAACTAATGGTGGCACCACCAAACGCAAAACCATCTGAATAGAGTGAAAACACTAACTGAACAATAACCGCCACAGCACCCAGCACTTTTAGGTGTTTAAGAGTTATCAAGCCGCTTTGTAAAACACGCTGAGGGTGATTAACAACATCTAGGGCATAGTCTTTGTGTTCGTCAAAAATACGAATCACCAAAAACAGACTCCAGGTGACAATACAGGCGATTACATCCACAAGAGAGACCTGAACCTCACCATTCAGAGCCGATCTCGCAACGACAGCACTGGTTAAATACAAAATAAAAAATAACAGTGCGTTTTTAAACGGGAACCGTTCATCCATCCACGCAAAAATACGCGAAGACAAAGCGTCTTTCTTTAAGGCATAGGTATTCATCGCAGTACGTCCTTTTACTTAGCAAGAGTCAGCGAAATCAATTGATTATTGCGCTGTAAATTAATTTTTAAGATTTACTTAGAGGGGCTTTGACTTGTTTTATATGATTCTATTTTTAATAGCATGCGCTGCACGGTGTAATTATTAGCACACTTTTTTTAACGATATATTACATAAAATATATCTTCTCATTTTTTAGAAATATAAATTTTCATTTATATTAAGCGGCAATCTTGTAGGCCTTCAACTCTAAATACGCAATTAAAGCACATGGCAGACATTTTCAGCCAGCGCTATTCATACAAGAGAAAAAGTATTTTAAAAATTAAACGATATAAATATTAGTCAATCATCCAAATGGATTAAGAAGACAATTAAAAACGCTCTAGGAAGGGAAAAGAAAAACGACTGAGCTTTTCAAAGGCCAGTCGTTAAGAGAATTTAAGTATTGATTTGCTTCAATTTGAGAGAATCAAACACCTTAGCGTCTATCTTTAAATACGCGGCTTGATCTTTTTGCATGATAACAACCTCATGCACACCTGGCAGAGCCAAAAGCTCCACCTCTAAATTATGATTATTAGCACCCGTTTCGCTCAGACCTACACGGTAACTACTTAAATGCCTTGGCTGCTCCATGGTTAACACCAAGGATGCCCATGTGAGTAACAATGGTATCATTCCATAAAACACGCCACTTAAACCGATGAACTCACTTAAGAAACCACCAAGCATACCGCCAATGAATGCACCTAAGAATTGGCTAGTACTGTAAACCCCCATTGCACTACCCTTAAAGCCAGCCGGTGCAAATTTACTCACCAAAGATGGCAAGCTTGCCTCTAAAATATTGAAGGCCACAAAAAATAACCACAATGCAAACGTAATCCCTGCAACCGACTTAAGCTCAACCCCCAACAGAGCAACCGACACCAGTAGCAGCACAACCGCCAGCATTAGAACCTGCTTCATCTTTTGTTTCTTTTCACCCACAATAATAAAGGGAACCATAAAAACAAAAGACACCAACATCACTGGCAGATAAATCTTCCAGTGCTCGGCTTGGACCAAACCAGCTTCAACCAAAGCAACTGGCACCGCCACAAAACACGCGACGAGTACAGCGTGCAACACAAAAATACCGAAGCTCAGCCTCAGTATCTGCTTATCTTTAAAGAGATCACCTAATTGATGCACAAACGCTCTGGCATCTTTCGACCTCACTTGCTGCCGAGGAGTAGGCACCAGCACCAATAGCAGCACCATCGCTAAAATAGAAAGTGCCGCTGTCAGCATAAACAAACCAGACAGACCAAACCAAGAGGCTAAAATCGGCCCAACCACCATGGCCAAAGTAAAGGATAAGCCGATACTGGCACCAATACTGGCCATGGCTTTAGTGCGGTTTTCTTCACGAGTCAGGTCCGTCATAAGGGCCATAAGGGTACTGGCAACGGCCCCCGCGCCTTGCAGTGCACGGCCAAGTATTAACAACCAAATACTATCGGCCATGGCGGCCAAGGCGCTGCCCAAGCTGAATAAAGCAAGACCGATGATAATAACTGGCTTTCGCCCGATGCGATCAGACCACACACCAAACGGCAACTGCAGACATGCTTGCGTTAAACCATAAGCGCCAATTGCCACGCCCACCAATGATGCACTGGCACCCTGGTAATCCTGAGCAAACAAAGCCAATACCGGTAACACCATAAATAAGCCAAACATACGTAAGGCATATATCAAGGCAAGTGTGGAGACCGTGCGAGTTTCTAGTGGTGACATGAATAGAACAACATGAAAAAAGAGCGGTATTTTAGCAATCCGTGACTGCCGTGAGTACCCCTAAGATATACCAGGGTGAAAATTAAACTTTTTTGTGACTCATTTAGAATCTATTGACGTGTGCGGGTGTCATTTCGCACATTTTTCTCTACAATGGACCCGATTCTGTTAACTATCAGCAAGGAATGCTAGATATGACAACCCCAACCCAGCGTCTTTGGCTTATCGGCCCTAAAAACATCCAAAACTCCCTACTATTGGGCTATCTGCAGCAAAATATCAATTATAGCTGTGCCATTATTGACCCTTATACCAAGGCGGATAACCACAATATAAAAGCGGACCACCTGATATGTATGGATGCGTCAAGTCTCAATTACGAACGTTTTCAGCAAACCCTAGAGTGGCTGCCGCATAATAATAAAGTCTTCTTTATTAACCTTGATAGCGATAAAGAACACGAGCGCCTGCTGCAATGGCCAAATGTTTGTGGGTTCTTTTACAAAGGCGATAGCCATAGCCACATCAGCCAGGGCTTGGCGTCTATTTTAAAGGGTGAATTATGGTTCAGCCGAAAACTACTCAGCAGCTTTGTTCTGAGTAACCGCAAAAGCCCAAGCAAGATCCCTGATAGCATTTATGCTCTGACCAAACGCGAGAAGCAAATCCTTAATCTCAGTGCCAGCGGTGCCAAGAATGCAGAGATCGCAGCGGCACTTAATGTGAGCACCCATACAGTTAAAACACATATGTACAATTTGTTTAAGAAAATTGATGTGAGCAATCGCATTCAAGCCATCAATTGGGCCAAAGAATACCTACCCGCACAAGACGTAGCCTAAGCCCAATTGGATCACCTCTTGTTTGGCACTAAGTGTTTCACCTAGTGCCAACAATTACCTCCATACACACTGCAGCCAAGCCAATTTGAAACAGGTACAATGTTCTCTTTTGTTCTTGGCGTTGCTCGAATATGGATACCATCTTGGTTCGCGGTGCTCGCACCCATAATCTTAAAAATATCGACCTAGACATTCCCCGTGACAAGCTCGTGGTCATCACGGGCTTATCCGGATCAGGCAAATCCTCATTAGCATTCGATACCCTGTATGCAGAGGGCCAGCGTCGCTACGTAGAAAGCCTTTCTACTTATGCACGCCAATTCTTATCCATGATGGAAAAACCCGATGTAGACCACATCGAAGGCTTAAGCCCTGCCATTTCTATCGAGCAAAAGTCCACCAGTCACAACCCGCGTTCAACCGTGGGCACAGTTACCGAAATCTACGACTATTTACGCCTGTTATTTGCCCGTGCCGGTGAGCCACGCTGCCCAGATCACGGTGAAGTTTTAGATGCACAAACGGTCAGCCAGATGGTGGATCAAATCACCGCACTGGATGAAGGCACCAAGCTGATGATTCTGGCACCCATGATCAATGACCGTAAAGGCGAGCACCTGCATTTGTTCGAGCAATTGCGCAGCCAAGGTTTTGTGCGTGTGCGCGTTGACGGCATTGTCGTGGACATGGATGACATCCCAGAGTTAGACAAAAACAAAAAACACACCATCGAAGTGGTCATCGACCGTATCAAGGTTCGTGACGGATTAGAACAGCGCTTAGCCGAGTCCTTAGAAACCGCGCTGGAGCTTACCGGCGGCACGGCCAAAGCTTGCGGCATGGATGACGACGCACTAGAGATTCTGTTCTCATCACAATTTGCCTGCCCAGTATGTGGTTACAGTATTACAGACCTTGAACCACGTATGTTCTCATTCAACAACCCTGCCGGTGCCTGTGGCACCTGTGACGGTTTGGGCGTGGATCAATACTTTGATCCTGACAAAATCATCGTCGATGAAACCCTCACCCTAGGTGAAGGCGCCATTCGCGGCTGGGATCGACGCACCATCTATTACTTCCAAATGCTTTCAAGTGTTGCTGATCATTATGGCTTCGATATGGATACGCCCTTTCATAAGCTGAGCAAGAAAAATCGTAATGCGATCTTGTTTGGCACAGGCGAGCAAGACATCGAATTTAACTATGTAAATAGCCGTGGCGACACCGTCATTAAAGAGCACCCGTTTGAAGGGGTAATTCCAAACCTACAACGCCGTTACCATGAAACTGACAGCGCCATGGTACGCGAAGATTTATCTAAACTACTATCGGTGCAACCTTGTCCTACCTGTAGCGGCAGTCGCTTAAAACAAGCCTCTCGTAATGTGTTTGTTGATAATCACAACATTGCCGATATCACCGCCATGCCCATTGGCCCAGCCCTTAAGTATTTTGAAAAACTTAAATTGCCTGGTCGCAAAGGTGAAATCGCGAAAAAAATTCAAAAAGAAATTCAAGACCGTCTGCACTTTTTAGTCAACGTCGGTTTGGATTATTTATCCCTAGAGCGCAGCGCCGACACCCTCTCTGGCGGTGAAGCACAACGTATTCGTCTAGCCAGCCAAATTGGTGCTGGCTTAGTGGGTGTCATGTATATTTTGGATGAACCATCCATTGGCTTACACCAGCGCGATAACGACCGCTTATTGAAAACTCTTGAGCATTTACGCGATCTTGGTAACACCGTAATTGTGGTTGAGCACGATGAAGATGCAATTCGCGCAGCGGATTACATTGTGGACATTGGTCCAGGTGCCGGTGTACATGGTGGCCAAGTCATTTATGCGGGCCTTCCAAAAAATATTGGTAAATGCAAAGAATCCATCACTGGCCAATACATTACGGGCACCCGTAAAATTGAAGTCCCAAAGAACCGTACACCCATTGATGAAAGCAAACAGCTAATTCTCAGCGGCGCAAGCGGTAACAACCTAGAAGACACCACGCTGAAAATCCCAGTGGGATTATTTACCTGTGTCACTGGTGTATCGGGCAGTGGTAAATCGACACTGATCAACCAGACGCTATATCCCCTTGCCGCCACCGCATTAAACAATGCAAGTACATTAAAAGCGGCACCCTATAAAAGTGTAGAGGGCATGGATCACTTTGATAAATGTGTCGACATTGATCAAAGCCCAATTGGCCGCACGCCACGCTCTAACCCAGCCACTTACACCGGTATTTTTACCGCTGTTCGTGATCTATTTACCGGCACCGAAGAAGCACGCTCACGTGGTTATAAAGCCGGACGCTTTAGTTTCAACGTAAAAGGCGGACGCTGCGAAGCGTGCCAAGGTGATGGCGTTATCAAAGTAGAAATGCACTTCTTAGCGGATGTGTATGTATCGTGTGATGTGTGCCAAGGTAAGCGCTACAACCGTGAAACCTTGGATATTCGCTATAAAGGCAAAAACATCCACGAAGTATTAGAGATGACGGTAGAAGAAGGCCTTGAATTCTTTGATGCCATCCCTGCACTTAAACGCAAATTACAAACACTCATGGATGTAGGCCTAACCTATGTTCGCCTCGGTCAAAACGCCACCACTCTATCTGGCGGTGAAGCACAACGTGTAAAACTGGCAAAAGAATTAAGTAAACGGGATACCGGTCAAACCCTTTATATTTTAGATGAACCCACAACCGGTTTGCACTTCCATGACATACAGCAACTGCTAGATGTATTGCATCGTCTGCGTGATCACGGCAACACCATAGTGGTGATCGAACATAACCTAGATGTCATCAAAACAGCAGACTGGATCATCGACCTAGGCCCAGAAGGTGGCTCAGGGGGCGGACAAATCATCGCTGAAGGCACGCCAGAAAACGTAGCCAAAGTGAAAGGCTCTCATACGGCGAAATTCTTAAAGCCTATGCTGAAGTAGATGAGTCAGATTCGTTTAATTTGTAGGGTGGGCATTGCCTCCCAGTATCAATTAGAGTCGGGTAGAGCCGGACCTACAATTTGTAGCAATTAATAATTAAAATATTTATTGAACCGCCGATTTTAAGTTACTGCTTCGTGTATCAAGCAATCGGCAACAGCAAAGAGAGAGACTTATGTCTGAAGAAAAAACCGCGCAAAAAATGGATAAAGACTTTTTCAAACGCACCGATGCGTTCATTAAAGTCGCTAACGAATTAACCACCGAACATGAAGTGGGGAAAGTCAGCGCCAGCATGCTATACGCCGCAGCCCGCTTTAACGCGTTTATCGTTGCTTCATCTGCTAAAGACAAAGCCGAAGCGGATCGCAACAAAGTAGAAGCCATCGAATACTTCACCAATCAATATCGCTCCATGCTAATGGCCAACATGGAAGATTACATTGAAAAATACGATGATTATCTGAAGTAGGTTTTAAGCCTGGCGCCTAATAGTTGGCGTCAGGCAAAGCTTTAAGTAATGGTCACACTCTGCCTTCTTAACATAGGGAAGCTCGTTTAATATCACGACCTTCCTCCTTATCTCGTAAAAGAAAATCTGCAAGGAAAAGCGTACATACTATGAACGAGACCAACTAGGCAAATGTGTTTCTATTGCCACTTAATCAATAGAAACAATACACGGTGCTTACTCTTCACGAAAACCACTGATAGGAATTAAAATCTCATTTCGTCTTAAAAACCAAGGCATTATGGGTGGATTGTAACGCGCCCATATGGGCTCACCCACTTCGCTAAAGTTTTTACTAGCTATCCAATCCTGCAATAGTGCCTTATGTTCCAGATAACCCTCTTCGCTCCAAAATCCAGAGTAAGTGATCGAAGCCATTTTACGTGCAGGTATTCTCTCTAACGTGACCTCTTCATTATTGGGCTTTGGTAAAGTTTCTAGGGTGAATGATGCAGGCATCATAAAACTCACGGACCACTTTCCTGCTACCTGCACTTGGCCAACTGGTGCCGTCATATCAATTTCTTTACTCGTTACCGCTTGTGTTTGGCCCACAGGAGCCGTCATTTCGACCTCTTGCGTTAGTTGGTTATCACCTGCGATGTAATCAAATAGCTTTCTAAAAGCGGTGTTACCAGCCTCCTCAAAATCATCTTCTACAAGTGTTTGAGCAATAATGTAAGGTTCATACTCCCTCACCTCCAAGTCGTCATCTTTAAGCAAAACTGTATATTTAGCTTCTTCAACGGCCACAGACGATGATTGCGCCATTAACGTTAACAAAAAAACCCATACTACTTGCTGCAACTTATTCATATCTAACCCT
>JBNMQC010000072.1:0-11294 GCA_051277445.1 Bermanella sp.
ATGTCAAACTAAAGCACAAAATCAAGCTCAATATTGCAGCAAGCAGTAAAACATAAAAAAAACTTTTTTCACGACCTGTGTTTAAGAGGATCTGTGTGCCAAAAATATTATTAAGAAAAATAAGTAAAGGAATGATCAACATAACCTTTAAAACCCAAACACTTTCCTGTAAATCATTGCCATACAAAAGAAAGATAACATAATCTGATAAAAAATAACCAATACCAAGCACGCAAAGGTAAAAAGCACTACCTAGGTAAGCAATACTTTTTAATTTTTTAATCGCTAATTTTTTGTCTTTTTTCATTTTATTGGCGATAAACGGAAACAATGCGCCCGTAATGGGAGTCTGCGCTAAAGCCAAGGCTCGCATAATTTTTTCAGCGGCAACATAGTAGCCGACAGCAACAGGGCCAGTCATTACCCCCAACATGACAACATTCGTAGAACTAAACAGGGTTATTTTCATCTGAGATAAAAAAATGTACCAACCGTCTATGATATTTTTTTTAACCAATTCCCAAGGAACAACCACAAACGAAACACCATGTTGATAATGAATTAAATACACGGCATAAGATGTGGAAAAAAAGAATCCTAAAGCGGTTAAAATCGGCACCAAAATATAATCTTCTGGCCCTTGAACAAAAGCAAAAATCCCAGCAGTAAAAAATATTTTTGCCAGAACACTTAAATACGTAATGTATTTCATTTTTTCCATACCTTGAAAAAACCAAGTAGGATACAAGGATTGCCAGACAATGACAAAAAACGAACAAAGGTATAAAGGCCAATTTTCAATAAAAATAGGAAAAATCAGAAAAACAATCATTAAAAATACAAAGCTAATACTAATCAAAGCAGCTTTAATGAAAAAAACACAGGTGTATATCTCACTAATCTTATTAATATCAGACCGGTTAATTGAAATATCTCTCGTCGCCGTTAAATTAAAGCCATAGTCGGTTAATACAAAAAAGTAATACATTAAGGCGGTAACGAAGGCCAGCTGTCCAAACAGCTCAACACCCAGTACTCGAACTAAAAAAGGTACGGTCAACAGAGGAAGAAAGGAATTCGCAGCTTGCATTAAAGCAAGAAAGGAAGCGTTCGCCAAAAAAGTCCTATTTTCAGTTTTCGCAAGAGACATACGGTCCGCATTTCATCAAAAAGTTCTAGAATATTCCAACTCAAATCCATGAAACAACAGCCATGAAGAGTAATCAGATCGGTTGGTCTTAAAAAGCACAATAGCGTGCATTATAACCATGGCCATAGGCTTTGGACAGTAAACCCGCAAAACAAATGCCTCTAAAGCCCATAGCAATCATTGAATCGCACTATGTCATCTTCGCCCAAATAACGGCCCGACGGCACTTCGATGATTTCTATAAGGTAGATTAGCGGGGTTTCCAAGGTATGAACAACACTATCGGCCAAAGCAACAGGTACAACAAACAGACTAAAACTTAATCAAAAACATAGACCTAGTAGATCAGATTAGCCGAGGTACGAAACGTGATCTGAGCCTGCTATACTCATACATCAAACCCATTCGGGTTATTCGACTGCCAACGCCATGAATCTTCACACATGCGCGTCAAATCAAACGCCGCCTGCCACCCCAAAAACGTTTTGGCGTATTCCGGGTCGGTATAACACGTGGCAATGTCTCCTGGACGACGAACCTCTACCTTATACGCGATGGATTGATGAGACACCGCCTCAAACGCTTTCACCATTTCCAATACAGAATAGCCGTTCCCTGTCCCCAGGTTCACCACAAAATGCCCAGCGCCAGCCAATACCTTATCTAACGCACACACATGACCACGAGCCAAATCCACCACATGAATATAATCACGGACGCCCGTGCCATCAACCGTATCGTAGTCGTCGCCAAACACACTCAAACACGCCAACTTACCCACCGCCACTTGGCTAATAAACGGCAACAAATTATTTGGTATTCCTTTAGGATCTTCCCCAATCAAACCCGACTCATGGGCTCCAATCGGATTAAAATAGCGTAAGGTCGCAATATTCCACTTCGCATTCGCATTCGCCTTCGCCACATCCGTCAGAATATTCTCCACCATCAGCTTACTCGCACCATAGGGGTTCGATGTCGACGTCGGAAAATCCTCACTAATCGGCACAGACTTAGGTAAACCATAAACCGTCGCAGACGAACTAAAAATCAGATTACGTAACCCCTTCCGCTCCATCGCCTTAATCAGATTCAGCGTACCAGCGACATTATTCTCATAATACCAAAGCGGCTGCTGAACCGACTCACCCACTGCCTTTAACCCAGCAAAATGCATCACCGCCGCAAAAGTAAACTGCTCAAACACATCATTTAGAAAAACCGAATCTAAAATATCGCCCTCCATAAACAAAGGGCGTTTACCCGTAATCGTCTCAATACGATCCAGCACCACCAACTTACTATTTGACAAATTATCAATGATAACCGGCTCAAAACCCTCCTTAATCAACTCAACACACGTATGCGAACCAATATAACCCGTACCACCCGTCACCAAAACAAACATCCTTCCCCCTAAAAACCAAAAAAAACATCACTCCGTAGGTCAGATTAGCCGACGCACGAGGCGTGATCTGACGCACAAAGCGGTTACTTCCTACTATAAAAAACCAGCCCTACCCGCTCAATGTGTTCAATCAACTGACTATTTTCCAAATGATCAAACATCGACAAATCTATTTTGTAAGGCAACAGCAGATAATCCAAGGCATTCTCAACCTCTGTAAAAATTGACCAATCCAAATCGCCCACCAACGTTAAATCAATGTCTGAACTAGGACGAAAGTTACCTTTCGCTCTAGAGCCATACAAAACCACCGTCTTAATCTGAGGATATAACTGAAAAACACAGTGAATACTGTCATATTCAGCGCGACTCAACCCTCCCCCTTCAAACATCGCCATTTTCCATTGAGTAAAAGGTGTCATCCGCTAACGACTGAAATTCACATCGAAACACCATAAATAAATCCGCATAAACCAGCTGTAACTGCCCGAGTATTTGATTCGCCGTTTCTTTATTATAAGTGTGAACCGTACGGTTTCGGTCTTGCAACATCGACAGCCAAGCCCTACCATCCGCGATAAGATCACGCTTAAACACCTCACGAATAGCGTCGCGTGACCCTGAAAGCGACTCAATACCCTGCCAAACCAAGTAATCCCTTAACACATTCCAAGCCAACTCATACGCCTGAATAGTACCCTGCTTTTCAAGATTACTCAGCGGTCGTTCAGCCATTAAACGCTAAGCATCAGCCAATTGATCATGCGCCAGTGTAAAATGTTCGAAACGCTGCAGCCAACGAATATCAACACTCATAAAAACTTATTTAACATAAAAAAACTCCCCCCGTAATCCGGCATCGTAACCCCCATCCGTAGGCCGTATGAGCCAAGGCACGAAGGCGCTTATCTGAAAACAATAGCGGCGATGAAGGATGAGCCAACATGAGGCGCTTACCTATAATAAATAGTGACGTCATAACCAGACGCCGACTATTTTCTTCTAAAATAGCCTTCTTTAAGCCCTAAATAAATGGACTCAAGCAATGCCTTAGAGTCAAAAATAGCATTCAACGCCTGTGCAGCCAACTCAGGCGCATCATCGTATTGATGTGCAATCTCATTACGTACTTCACGTAACATTTGCCACTGAGCGGATGACTCAATCAAACTTAACTTTTCAAGCTTTGATAAAACATCCACAAACGGCACACCCTCAACATCCTCCTGCAAAAATAACAAAATGGCCTTGAACAAACGCTGCCCAATGGCATCTTGCAGCTTAGCAAAACGAAATAAAAACTGATCAATATGCTAGATCTCATCTTCCGTCAACGCACTGTAACCAACCGAGGTTAATGGCAACACCGTCGCTAACTTGGCTTTTGCAGAATTCATGCGTAAGACATGTTTATCACATTCAGAAAACAAGCGTTCAAGCCGCTCTTGCATAACAACAACCCCGAACGAATCACCTCTTGTCGAAAGCCATCTGGCACACTAGGCTCAATCAAAATATCGACCTTTTGCTCACCGAGAACCTGTTTTAACGTCACTAAAAAAGCAATTTTCTTAGCAAAAACATCCTCGAAAAACCTAGAAGGTCTTATATACAATCAATATCTCCGCCTTTTTTCGCATCATCAACACGGCTACCGAATAGGAACACTTCCCCCGTCTCAAAAACAGATGCGAACGCCGCCTCAATCGCACCAACCTCTTGTCGAGTCAATCGCATCCCCCTCCCTAGAAATACATCAAGAATTTATAGCAAAACAACCACTCCATAATCCCGAACCCACCCTTAGGCCCGATAAGCCGAGACATGAGGCGCTTATCCGGCAGCACAACCCCAACACAATACCCAATCACAAGGTCGGCCTTTACAAAACTTCCTTGACGCGCTAAATCACGACCTACAGAAACACCAAACCATATTATCCTAACCCCATCATCAGGAAGATGACTTTCAACCCTACAAGGAGACAAACATGTCGATGTTATTTTTTCATTTCGATGGCACAGACAATAGCCCAAACGTCGCTTTCGCGCCAGAACACAGCCTGTCTAGCATTACCAATGTATTAAAATCCCATTTACTGCTTGGCGGTCGTGTCAAACACCCCATCGACATCACGCCAACCCATTTCCCCCATCGCAGCTTTTACTACCCGGGCGTTGGCACCTACGGCAACTGGCTAGAACAAAAAATCAACGCGGCCTTTGCGATTGAAACCGGCCACGTGGCGGAGATTTTACACAGCGCCCTCAATGATTTTAAAAAACATTACCACCCATTCATTCGTCACATTGTCTTAATTGGCTTTAGTCGAGGGGCCGTTTTGGCCAGACGTTTCGCCGCGCTCATCACACCACTGATTGATCGCCCTATCATCATAGAAGCCGTCATTTCCATCGGCTGGCCGCCCTACACGAACAACGCCTCGCCTTTCGACCCACGTCAATGAACCAAGATGGGCGCGCATTAGAAATATGGTTATCGGGAGTGCATTCAGATATAGGCGGTGGATACCGCAAAGAAGGGATAGGAGACATCGTCTTACGCCTCCTAATACACTGGGTAGAAGAACACACCCAGCAACACTGCTATCAAGCAACACGCCTAGCCAACATCTAGCTGCCCCATTGGCAACCACTGCTCACCATAGAACCCAAGCCCCTAGGCAAAATACACTACCAACAACGCCGCCTACACACCTGGCGGGGACTAACCCTAGCACCACGATACTGCTGCGTACTGGAAAACGACCAACCCAACCACTCTCTATCGCCCCACTGGCACCACAGCGTCAGACAACGCATCCACATTTACTACTTCCCCATCGCACACTGCCCACCCCCCCGCCACGACAGACACCCCACCCGTAATCCGGCTATGAAGGATTAGCCGACGTATACGGCGCTTATTGTAAAAAATTGACGTCTGGCCTGCTTACAGCCCTTTTCGTCCCAATACCACCAAAACTGTACGAATAAGGGTTTCAATTTCCAGCCAGATACTCCAATGCTTAATGTAGTACAAATCATACATTAGCTTCTGGCGGGCATCTTCGGTATTCGCACCATACGGATACAGTACTTGGGCCCAGCCTGTAATGCCTGGGCTAACCAGGTGTCGTTCGTTGTAATAGGGTATTTCTTCTTCAAGCTGATCGGTAAAGAATTTACGCTCTGGCCTTGGGCCCACAAAATGCAAGTCGCCTTTGATCACGTTCCAAAGTTGAGGCAATTCATCAATGCGTGTTTTACGCATGAAGGCGCCAAAATCGTAGGCTCTTGGGTCATCCACTTGGGCAAATTGCGCGCCGTCTTTTTCGGCATCCACATGCATAGAACGAAATTTATAAATGATATATTCTTGCCCAGATCGACCCACTCGTGCCTGAGAAAAAACAATAGGGCCAGGTGATTCACGACGTATTTTCAATGCAGCGTAAACCAACACGGGAATGGTAATAACACCCAGCGTGACGGCAGAAGTAATATCAAAGACTCTTTTCAATAAAAAATTCAGCCTATTATAAGTGCTAATGCGCTCTAAGTACGCCAAATCGGTAGAGTCGTAAGGGATGTAACACTTACGAAGAAAAGTCTCCATAAAGTGGTTTAAAGAGATCAACCTCACGCCTTTTAAGTCAAGGTTTGTTAATTCTTGGATCAGTTTATTGCCAGCTGTTTTAGATAAATTCATTAGCAGATAGTCAGCAGAGAGTGCAGCGACCTGCTCTTTCAACTCAATTGGGTCTATAGAATGCAATGTGATTAAAGTAATTTTCTGTCGATCTAACCTAGCTATTTCAAAGTCAGTAAATTCGTAACCCTCACCCAACACAGCAACAGTCATACTATCTTTTTCAACAGTACGATTGACTGCCAGTTTAACAAACAGTATGACAATCGGCGTCAATACAACCCAAACTAATATGACGGAACGAGCTAGGCCCAGCACGGTGAGATTAAGGTAGGCAATAAATATCAACAGTAGCACGTTGAGCGCCCAAGTTTTAAAAACGATCTCCATTTTTTTCGCAATAGATCTGTCTATAAAACGACCATAGCCTCCCAAAAGCTGAGTAGACACAACAAACAGCAAACCGGCCATGCCGCCTAACCATGTGTAAGGTTGCTGCCAAGTTACTGGGCCAAGAAACAAATGCACCAGTATCAACACCAAAAACGGCATGCACAAGTCCACTATACGGTAGGTCCACAACACACGTATAGATTGGTAACGGGGAATGTCTTTTTCTGTCACAAGGAACCTACTAATTCATTAAATTAAGAAATAATGCAATATAAACGATTTTAACATCAAAGCAACGCTACGGATATTTCAAACCAAAACACGTTGAACATAAGCTAAGGCTTTTTCGACTATTTGCTTAGATCGTTCCATCACGGCGGATTCAGCATAACAACGCAATTCTGGTGCATTACCCGATGGACGAAGATGAACAATGTCTTGATTGCTTAGATAAATGCGCAAACCATCGGTTTCATCCAGCCTTTCTATCTGCACAGTACCTACACCTGTTGCATGAAGAAAAGCGTGCACCTGTTGGCTATCGTGTTTGAGCTTTGTAATAAACGTCTGACTAAGTGCTGTTGGTACACTCTGAATACGGTCACTGTAAGTATAGCGAGCAGGCAAAGCCACAACCAACTGACTAATAGGCAGCGCTTCTTTAAAAGCTTGATAAAGTACCGCCAGAATAGGCAGAACCGCATCCCTAGTCGGTAAAGCCCGTAATACTCCCAACTTACATGACATATGACTGCCGACTAAAAATCCCCCATTGGCTTCGTAGCCTGCTACTTTTGCTGACTGAGCTTGATCTGCCAATGTTTGCATTGCTTCAATCACATAAGGGGAACCTATACGCGTCCGCTGAGTCACCATATCAGGATTCGCCAATTCCAAAGCAGTATTCGCATTGACTGGAACGGCCACATGCGTCACACCTAAAAAGCGCGCGACCAAAATGCCCACCACATCACCGCGCAACCATTGACCATTTTCATCACTGATCAAGGGACGATCTGCATCACCGTCTGTCGACACAATAGCGTCAAGCGCCCATTCTTTTGACCAAGCAAACGCTTTTTGTTGATCGGCCTCTGAAACGGCTTCGGTATCAATCGGCACAAACGTATCGGTACGCTCAAGGCTAATCACTTCGGCACCAAGTTGCTGTAACAACGACTTAATAACGTCTCGCCCAACACTAGAATGTTCGTACAAACCGATACGCTTACCTTGTAACACTGTAGCTGGGAACAAATCGGTATAACGTTTCTGGTATAGGGTGATAGCGGTTAAATCAATAGAGGGCAAACACTGAGAGCGGTATTCATCTAAATCATTGCCTAATATGGCATGTTGGATGCTTTGTTCGTCGTTTTTGGTAATCTCACCTTCGGGCGTATAGAGCTTAAAGCCATTACGGTCAAAGGGAATATGACTACCTGTGACCATGATACAAGGCATGTCATTTTGCATCGAGTAATATGCCAACGCAGGAGTCGGTAAGGCACCGCAATAAACGATAGACAGCCCTAAATCCTCGGCGGCTTTTACCATGGTGCAAGCAATATCTGCACTACTAGGTCGTAAATCAATACCAATCGCAACGCTTGTCGAACTTGGGCAAACTTGCTGTAAAAATGCCTGTGTATAGGCATAACATAAGCGAGGCGTTAAATCCTCCACCAAGGCGCGCACACCACTGGTGCCAAACGCCACATTTTGTTCAGTACTAAGTTGTTTAAGCGTTGTCATAAAAGCTATTTTCATTCCACTCCATATAAAAATTAGCGACCGTAACGATCACTAAAGCGCACAATATCGTCTTCCCCAAGATAGCTACCCGATTGCACTTCGATCAGTTCCAATGGGATCTTACCGGGGTTTTCTAAGGCATGCACCACGCCCACCGGAATGTAAGTCGATTCGTTTTCGGTTAGCAAAATTTCACGTTCGCCATTGAGCACTTTCGCCGTACCAGATACCACCACCCAATGCTCCGCACGATGATGATGCATCTGCACACTCAGTTTTTCACCTGGTTTCACCATGATGCGTTTCACCTGATGGCGTTGTCCTAGGTCCACAGTTTGGTAGGTTCCCCAAGGGCGGTGCACTGTCATATGATACATGTGCTCTGCACGGCCCTCGGCTTGAATGCGCTTAACGATCTTTTTCACATCTTGGGCATTGTTTTTATCCATCACCAACACCGCATCGGCCGTCTCAACAATCACTAGATCACGCACACCCACCGTAGCGACTAGACGAGACTCAGAACGCACTAAACAATTATTCGAGTCTTCTGACATGACATCGCCCAGTAGCACATTATTATCTGCGTCTTTGTCTGCATAATCATAAAGAGCATCCCAAGCGCCAATGTCACTCCAATCACCCGCGTAAGGCACGACTTTCGCCTTTTTCGTCGGCTCCATCACCGCGAAGTCAATCGACTCTTCAGGGCATTGAGCAAACAACTCGGCGTCGATACGCACAAAGTCCAAGTCTTCTGAACGTTGTTGATAAGCTTGGCTCACCGCTTGGAAAATATCCTCACGATGCACGGCCAATTCATCCAAAAATGCCTTAGCACGAAACAGAAACATCCCGCTGTTCCATAAATACTCGCCCGAATTTAAATAGGCTTGGGCCTTTTCAAGATTCGGCTTCTCAATAAATTCCGCGACCGCAAAATCCTCGCCTGCACGAATGTAGCCATAACCCGTTTCTGGGCGCGTAGGCTGCACCCCAAAGGTAACTAAGGCCTCTTCTTTCGCCAAAGTAACCGCCTGCTGAATCGTTGCTTCAAATGCCACCACATCTCGAATCACATGATCCGCAGGCAACACCAACAATAACGCCTCTTCCCCATGACAACGCTGCGCTTCCAATGCAGCCAAGGCAATCGCCGGTGCGGTATTACGGCCTTCAGGCTCCAATATAATACTCGCGTCTTTCACCTTTAAAGCCTGCAACTGCTGAGCAATCAAAAAGCGATGATCCTCATTGCACACCACGATAGGCGACGCCACATCCAACGTAGCCGTTCTCAACATCGTCTGCTGTAAAAGACTGTACTCAGTATGCGTCAAAGGCAAGCATTGCTTAGGAAAATGCTCACGCGATAACGGCCAAAGACGACTACCTACACCACCGGACAAAATAACTGGAACAACTTTCAAAACAAATCCTTCGTCTATGACAAAATAATACCGCGAGTCTAACAAAACTCAAGAATAAGAAATATAAAAATGGAGAAATAAAGGACAACTACGGCAAAAAACCAACCCGCTCTCGTAGGTCAGGTTAGCCGAGGTACGAAAACGCTTAATTGCAAAAAATAGTGACAATGAAAGATGCACGTGACGCGCCACCCGCTCTATACATCAAACCCATTGGGATTATTCAATTGCCAACGCCAGGTATCTTGACACATTCGCGCCAAATCAAACTCCGTCTGCCAGCCTAAAAATGTCTTCGCCAAACTCGGAGCTGCGTAACATTCCGCAATATCACCAGGACGACGTTCGGCCACTTTATAAGCAACGGTTTTACGAGACACCGCTTCATACGCTTTCATCATTTCCAGCACAGAATAGCCGTTTCCAGTACCTAGGGAACATGCGATCAAGTCGAGCTGCACGCCTTAATATTCTGAAAAAAACAATGGCAGTCAGTAATGTGGCTGGTTTGTAATTTTTCTACCACTAAAAAAGATAATTAAACCTTGTTTAGTGGTTTTTAAAAAGATTAACCCCTTGCGGCTCGGATCATCTGATCAACTCGAAACACGCTGGCAAGAGCAAACAGCATGGAGAGCTTGATGTCATTTTTAACTAACCCACGATAAATAGCTTTTCTAAAACCAAACTGACAATTGATGATTCTAAAGGGGTGTTCGACTTTTGCTCGGATACTCGCTTTGATATATTCCGTTTTGATGGGCTGTTTATTTTTTCTAGGGTGCTTTTTTAAGATTTTTATTTTGCTTGCCCATTTTTATCGAAAAAATAGCTGTAATCAACTAGTCTGCTTTGACATCTTTTAACTCTTCTCGCTTTTAAGCGCCACGATAGTCAGAATCCGCTGAGACAAAACACTCTTCGCCATGAAGAAGGTTTGCGGTTTCCGTGATGTCATGAACGTTGGCCGCCTTTGTACTTACGCTGTGAGTTAACCCCGTTCTAGCGTCAACGCCAATATGGGCTTTTAAGCCAAAGAACAACTGCTTACCCTTTTTTATTTGATGCATCTCAGGGTCTCTTTCTTTGGCTTTATACTTTGTTGAGCTGGCCGCTTCAACAATAGTCGCGTCAACAATAGTGCCTTCTTTGAGTTAAATGCCAGCGTCAGACAGCCATTTATTCACCTCTTTAAAAAGCTGTCGTGAGAGTTTGTGTTTTTCTAATAAGTGTCTGAAGTTCATAATGGTGGTGTGATCGGAAATCAGACCATCTAATGACAACCCAGCAAACAAGCGCATTGACGTAATTTCATACAGAGCGTCTTCCATGGCAGGGTCACTCATGTTGTACCAATGTTACATGCAATGAATATGGTAGATAGTGGATAAGGTCTTCTTCCATTGCCTGCTTTGGGATAAAACGGCTCAATAACCGCTTCGAGTTGATCCCAAGACATCAACTCATTCATGCGAGAAAGGAAAATTTCTTTACGTGTTTTACGGCG
>JBNMQC010000073.1:0-11293 GCA_051277445.1 Bermanella sp.
CCGTCAATTGGTTATCGAAACACATTCAAGATTTCAGTCAGTCCATCGACTGGTAATCATCATTCGGTTTCCGATTGAGCTTGGCTGATTTTTTCGCAAATGTAACCACCAATGGGCAAGGCCGATGTGGCAGCTGGACTGGGTGCATTACACACATGAAGTGATCGCGGACTTTGCGCAAATAAAAAGTCATGCACCAAGCTGCCATCATTCATCACCGCTTGCGCACGAATGCCCGCAGGGTATGGCTGTAAATCTCGCAACGTTAAACTTGGGCAATATTTTTGTACGGTTTTTAAATACCCAGGCTTCCACCAGGAATTAAAGGTTTCGATTAAGCCTACCTTTAAATTATTATTAAGCACTCGCCAAAAACCTGCAAAACGCACCATATCGACAATATCTTTGATACTGATATTCATCCTGCCGTAGCCTTCACGCTTCCAGCCTTGCACCGCATTTGGGCCAACCGTCACACTGCCATCAATCATGCGAGTGAGATGGACACCTAAGAAAGGCAAATCAGGGTCTGGGATGGGATAAATCAGGTGTTTTACAATTTGATTATGCTTAGGCGCTAAGCGGTAATATTCACCACGAAATGGAATAATTTGAAAATCGGTTTTAATACCGAGCATTTTCGTCGTGCGATCCGCCATTAACCCTGAGCAAGCCACCAAAAAATCACACTCTAAACTGACACGCTGATGATGGTGCTTGGCTTGAATGGTGATGCCTGTTGCATCTTCCTTTAAACCAACCACTTCATGTTCTAGCAACACGACACCACCAAGCTGTTGAAATTTCTCAGCCATTTTAGTGGTCACGTCTTGATAATTCACAATGCCCGTTTGCTTAACAAAAATGGCTCCAACACCTTGTATATTAGGTTCACGCAGATTCAACTGAGCTTCGTCTAATAACTCCACATCGATACCGTTTTGCGCGCATCGCTCATACAGGGCAAGCATGCGTGTTTTTTCAATTTCATTGGTGGCCACTAAAAGCTTGCCGCACTGTTCATAGGCAATGCCATTGTCTTGGCAAAATTGAATCGTGGCTTGAACGCCCTCTTTACAGAATTTCGCTTTTAATGAGCCCGGCTGATAATAAACGCCCGCATGAATTACACCACTGTTATGGCCAGTTTGATGACACGCAAACTGGTGTTCTTTTTCGATGATGGCAATTTTCTTATCTGGAAATCTCTGTTGTAGCTGCCAAGCTGTCGACACCCCAACGATACCACCACCAATAATGACGTAATCCAACTTCATGACATTTCCTAACCGCTATAACAATTGGGCCCTATTAGGGCCCAAGTTTTAGTACACTCTCAACCACTTTACAAATCAAGTCGGTTTTAATTTGCTGTGAAGTGGCCACGTTGTCTTAATAGCTCGCGCTCAAGACCTGGATGGGCCACGAACTTATCGCGACCATGCAACCAGCAATGGTTTTGCAGTACCAGCATAGAGCCTACTGGCACTTCTATATTGCTGCAATTTTCTTCTGACTCGAGGGATTCACCCATTTGATGCAGGTACAGACCTTGGCGCATGTTTTGTGGCTCTGCAAATTGGTCAATGAACAACATATGAGGCTTACCGTTTTTATCTTCTTCAAAAAAGATAGGATGATGCACCTTATACCCCACCTGCTTGCTTGGAGGAGAGCCCCATTGGATGTTTTGCTTGGCCAGAGGGTGATTGTAAAATTGATCAAGGTCTTGCCAATCGTCAACATGCAGAATTAACGAGTCGCCTCCTTCCATGTTTTCTTCTTTCATTTTCATCATCAACACAAAATCGGTGCGCTCATCAACATAGGTGCCATCATTATGCAGCTCCATTCGACGGTGAGCTTGACGTAAGTAGCTGTCACTTTCATCTTTGTTACGCACGGTGAATCGCGCATAAAATTTGCCGTACATGGCGTCAAAATTCGGCACACCGATTAAGTGAGAAATGGCCGTAGACAGCTTCACATGAAAGTCACTGGCGTCTCCTTGAGGCGTACCCAAGTAGTTGAATAAGAACGCCCCTTGTTCACGGTTTAGCATGATGTCGTTTAATAGCGGTGACAATTGACCATCGCATACTTCATCCAGTGCATTAGCGACCGCAAAGCGAAGGAAGGGTTTGTACTCCACCGCCTGTAAGTCCCACGCCTGAGTGGCAGTCTCAAACTGCGCCAATGCATCGGCTGATAGGGTGATGCATTGCAATCTTGGGTTATTCGGGTGGTTAGATTGGCTAAAACCGCTACTCATAGGGGTTTTGGCCACTGATTCAACGGCTGACATACGGTTTCCTCCGGGGCAAGGCACATAGAGAGTGAGATACACCCCAATAATGTCGACATTTTAATATAATGTCAACATTATGATTTTTAGACGCTATTTCCTGATTTAGCAAGATCACGTAGAATATGAGCCACTTTCTACCGCCGCCTCTGCTTAAGGATTCCCATGACCAGCTCGGTTCTTGAAGACACCAGCACAGAAAATTTCGCCGGTCAGGTTGTTAACCAGCTAAAGCAAGATATCTTAAATGGTTATTTTGCTCCGGGAGAAAAGCTGCGCATGGCTCGCTTAAAAGAGCGCTATCATGTGGGTGTCAGCCCGCTGCGTGAGGCGTTATCGCAACTGATGGTTGAACAGTTAGTGGTGGTGGAAAATCAACGGGGCTTTCGCGTTCACCCCATCTCTAAGGCCGAGCTGACGGATATTTATCACACCCGCGCTCACATTGAAGCCTTATGTGTTCGCCTAGCAATTGAAAAAGGCGATGATGCTTGGGAAGCCGGTATCATTGCCAGCGCCCATCAACTTAAAAAGGCCGCACCTTTATTAAGTGATAGCCTCAATAAAGCGGATAACTTAGAAGAGGCTCGACATAGCATGGCCCAATGGGAAGCCCTGCATCACAACTTCCATAGTGCCATCACCGCCGGTTGTCTCTCACCTACTTTATTGGATGTGCGCCATAGTTTGTATGAAAAAGCGTCCCGTTATCGCAATCTATGGTTGAAGCAGTACATGGTGAACAATCAAGTCTTTGATGCTAACCAAAAAGATCACGATGCATTAATGAATGCACTGCTTGAGCGAAACACCGAGCTTGCCTGCCAGCTGGTGTATGAGCACTTACTAGGGCCATACAAACTGCTTCATAACAGTGAGTTTGAACATGCCCAATAATGTAACCACATTAAACAACCCCATTGTTCAAAACCTTAAGCGTCTAGCCGTGTTGCGCTTAATTGTATGTTGCGGCATTGCCCTCGCATTATTTTTGATTGGCCTAGAACAAACACCACCCATGCAACAATTAATGTTGTGGGCGGTGCTCACCACATTAACACTCTTAAGCTTATTGAATTTATGGCGTGCTCGGCACAATCAAGCCGCGCCTTATGAATTATTTATCTACTTACTCGCCGATACATTGCTCATCGCCGCACTGATTTACGTCAGCGGCGGTGCGAACAATCCGTTTATTACTTATTTATTGGTGCCGATTGTGATTAGCGCCGCCACATTAAGCTGGGCCATGACTTGGATTCTGTGCATGCTGGCTATGGCCCTTTATGGTTTGTTGTTGTTTTTTTATTTTCCTCTTCCCGCTCTCGACCATCACCTTGCCCATGCAGGCTTAAGCTTTCACATTGTGGGCATGTGGTTTACCTTTATTTTAAGTGCATTATTGATTGCTTACTTTGTGGTCGAAATGGCCTTTGATCTGCGTGAAAAAGACAAACAAACCGCGCACTATCGTGAACAAGTGTTACAAAACGAACACCTCATGTTACTGGCCAGCCAAGCCGCCAGCACCGCCCATGAACTGGGCTCACCTTTAACCACTATAAAAATGCTGAGCCATGAATTACAGCAGCTGAGTGATTTAGATAATGACAGCCGCGAAGACTTACAATTAATTCATCAGCAAATCGAACTGTGCCAGCAAAAATTAAAACGCCTTAGCCAACCAAGTCAACTGGATATCAGCGACACGCAACCGCTGCATACGTTTATCCATGACACCACCCAGCAGTGGCTATTACTGCAACCCAAGGCGCAGTTCATTTGGCACAATGACTTTGCGAATATTAAAAGCAGCCCCAAGGTGCAATACCCACTCGTACTCATGCAAGCCATTATTAATCTATTGGATAACGCCAACCATTCATCTAGTCAGCCCATAGAGTTATCGCTGTCGTGGGACGATCATCACTGGCAGCTGAACATTCATGATTACGGTGACGGCATTGCGGATGATTTTTCTCTGCCGAATCAGCCAGTGGAATCAAGTAATGGACTGGGCATAGGTTTATTACTCAGTCATAGCAGTATTATGCGGTTAGACGGTCATGTTGCCCTTCGTAATCATGACAACGGTTGTTTAACCACTATTGAGGTGCCATTTAATGTCGCAAAATGATCAGACCTTCTTAGTAATTGATGACGACACCACGCTATTGAATGTGATGGGGCGCAGCTTGAGCCGTCGCGGCTTTGATGTATTGCAAGCTGAAAATGGCGAGCAAGCATTAGCCCTCTGCCAAGCGCATCAGCCTAAATATGTCTCTCTTGATTTAAAACTCGAACAAGAAAGCGGCTTGCATTTAATTGAGCAATTAAAAAACCACTCACCCGATTGCCAGATCGTCATGCTTACCAGTTATGCCAGCATTGCCACTGCTGTAGACGCCATCAAGCTCGGAGCTCATCAGTACTTGTGCAAACCGGTGGATATCGATGAGTTGCTCAGCGCCTTTAGCCATAACACAAGCACCGAAACATCAAGTGATACCGAATTAGCGGATAAGCCTACATCGGTCAAACGCTTAGAGTGGGAAAAGATTCAACAAACCTTGCAAGCCAATGATGGCAATATATCGGTTACCGCACGAGAGCTCGGTATGCATAGACGGACTTTGCAACGCAAATTGCAAAAACATCCGGTTAAGCATTGATTAATTTTCGAATGATTCTTTTTATGGCCTTTTATTATATTGAATACATCAGTCGCGTTATCAATCATCACTAAAGTATTTGTCCACATTAAAAGAGCTTAGTAAGTGGGGAAACGTCCCCATCACCCCTGCCACCACCATGCCGTTGATAAATGCCTCAGGAAACAGCATCAACGGCAAATACATGAAGTACTCTTCATATACCGCCTCCCAAGAATAAACTTGCAGCAACCCCAACATTAAAGAGGTGGTACAGGCGACAGCAAATATCGAGATCGCCCCATTAAAAAAGCCGCACAGAAAGATATATACAAAGGGGTTCGCGGGTAGCTTGCGCTGCACAAACCTCAACACCCAATAAGAGGTGAATACCGGTAGCGCCACCGATACCATAAAGTTAACTGCAAAACCCGAGTAACTCTCTAGACCGATGATCGTCACACACAATAGGCCAATGGCCCCGGCAATTAAGGCAAGCGGCCACCCCATTACCAGGGTCGCGGCGGTTAACCCCATAAAATGAATGCCCAAGCCACTGCTCAGACCCGCTCGAATGGACCACAACACCGCAAGCGCCAAACAGGCACTGTAAAATACATGCTGCAAAGTTGCTTGCTCTTTTAGGGCGACCCAATTCACACGCCAGCTGGCCCATGCCAAGGTGAAAATACTCGGCAAGAATAAAAGGTACATAAACCATGCTGGCAGCAATTCAGACTCTATACTCACAGTGACTCCTTGAATGTTTCGATACATGGCCTTACATGCTGTTGCTGGTTATTTTAAGGCATTTTAGGTACTCTACGCCGCTATTTTCCGCAGTGCACAAACTTTATCCGAGGATCAGATGTTTAATCTCATCAGAAAAACCACCGACAACCCCAAAAACGATATTTTATCAGGTCTAACGGTCGCCCTCGCACTTGTGCCTGAAGCCGTCGCCTTTGCCTTTGTTGCTGGCGTTAACCCGCTTGTAGGTCTTTATGCGGCGTTTATGGTGGGTATCATCACATCTATTTTTGGTGGTCGCCCAGGCATGATCAGTGGTGCCACTGGTGCCATGGCGGTTGTGATGGTTGCATTGGTGGCGGACCATGGGGTTCAGTACTTGTTTGCTGCCGTGGTGTTGTGCGGTTTGATTCAAATGCTGTTTGGTGTTTTAAAGCTGGGCAAGTTCATTCGCTTAGTGCCACAGCCTGTGATGCTCGGATTCGTAAATGGCTTAGCCATTGTGATCTTCTTAAGTCAGCTAGAGCAATTCAAATTTGTGGATGATGCAGGCATGAAGGCATGGTTAGAAGGTAACGCCATGTACGTAATGCTTGGGCTGGTGGCCTTAACCATGGCAATCATTCATTTCTTACCCAAGTTAACCAACGCCATCCCTTCTGCACTAGCCGCTATCGTTGTTGTGAGTTTTGGCGCAGTTTGGTTGGGTTTAGATACTCGTACCGTGGGCGATGTGGCCAATATTGCCGGTGGCCTACCTGAGTTTAGTATCCCTGCCGTGCCATTTACCTTAGAAACCCTTTGGATCATCTTGCCTTACAGCTTGATTCTGGCGGGTGTGGGCTTAATTGAATCCTTATTAACCTTAACCCTGATTGACGAATTGACTCAAACCCGCGGCCGCAGCAATAAAGAATGTATTGCTCAAGGCGCCTCCAATACCGTAAACGGCTTCTTTGGTGGTATGGGTGGTTGCGCCATGATTGGCCAGTCTATGATTAACATTAACTCCGGTGGCCGTGGCCGCTTATCCGGTATTACCGCCGCGGTGGCATTATTGATGTTCATCTTGTTTGGTTCTGACATCATTGCACAAATTCCGCTAGCCGCTTTGGTGGGCGTTATGATGATGGTGGTACTGGGTACCTTTGAATGGTCCAGCTTCCGTATTTTGAAAAAGATCCCTAAGACCGATGCCTTTGTATTAATTTTAGTATCCGGCGTGACGGTGGCCACCGACCTTGCCATGGCTGTGATCATTGGTGTGATCGTTTCTGCCTTAGTATTTGCTTGGGAACACGCCCAGCACATTCGCGCAGATATCAAAGAAGAAAACGGCATTAAAACATATGAACTGCACGGCCCACTGTTCTTTGGCTCCACGTCTTATTTCCTAGAATTATTTGACCCGAAGAATGACCCAGCTCACGTTATTATTGAGTTCAAACACTCTCGTGTAGCCGATCACTCAGGCTTGGAAGTGATTGATACGCTTGCCGAACGCTACAATCAAGAAGGCAAGATGCTTAGCCTTAAACACCTTAGCCCTGAGTGTCGCAAGCTATTGACCAAAGCCGGTAGTATGGTGGAAGTGGATGTCATTGAAGACCCTAAATACCACGTGGCCACTGATAAGCTTGCTTAATTGATCTGCCCTTATTAGTTAAAACCA
Organism: Bermanella sp.; assembly: GCA_051277445.1. Taxonomy (GTDB): domain Bacteria; phylum Pseudomonadota; class Gammaproteobacteria; order Pseudomonadales; family Oceanobacteraceae; genus Bermanella. The sequence goes on from JBNMQC010000073.1 coordinate 7,379, forward strand.
AAAAAGCCGTTATCTTTTCAGATAACGGCTTTTTTGTTGGGCGCTGCTTGCCGCGTCATATTCATTCAGCACAGGCCCGCTTTAATCTTTAAATAGCGGCAATGCCATTAAAATCGCGTCTTCTTTTCCGGCCTTGGTGGGATAATAATTTTTTCTCAAACCAATCTCGTTAAACCCAGCCTGTTCATAAATATGAATAGCCGGCTCATTACTCACTCTAACCTCTAAATACATCTCATGATTATCTTGATCAGCCCCATGCTTAATCAAGTGTTCCAACAAGGCTTTCGCATAGCCCTTGCCTTGCTGGCTTGGGTCGATACAAATGTTCAATAACTCCGCTTCACCCACCACGTAAGATAATATTGCATACCCCACTGTTTGATCACCGGCTTGTGCGATGACGCAGTATTTAGTTGATTTAACGGCTTGTTCAAATAAATTGTACGACCATGGAAAGTCATACCCTTGCTGTTCAATATCCAGTACGACTGGAATATCAGCCAAGGTCATTGGGCGAAATAGTAACATGACAACACTCAAAGAAATGGATATTAGTCTTGAAATTTAAGTGGCAAAATTTGCTGCCATAAGGCTTTTTTTGCAACCGGATCATTTAATAATTGCTGCAAGTTCACTTCAAGTTTGACATGGGGGATTTGGCTTGGAAAGTAATCACAATCGTTAAATACAATGATCGTTTTTTGCTCGCAGGCTTGCTGCAAACGCTCAATGTGGGCCAGCAAGTATTTCGCTGCAATCTCTTCACCTTGATCCACATTAGGGCTATCAATCATTGGCCAAGAGAAAACATTAACATGACGCGGGCGTCGTTTCTTGCCTTGAATAAACTGGGCTAGATTGTGAACCAACTTGTGCTGTTCAGGTGTGACATTCACATCGCCACCGATGAACCAAACACCCGTGCTGTAACACCAAAACTGAATATTGAATTCAACGCGCGACACACTGCCCGCTTCTTCTGCTTGCACAGACTGAGGAAATGCAGGGGCCGGAATAGAAGAAGTTAACGCTGAATTTAACGCACTGGCTGCCACATTCACAGGCGATGTTTGTGCAGGCGTCACGGACGGAGACGGCATTTGAGAAGGTGGCATTTGTTGAGACGGGTTAAGCTGAGCTGCTTGTGTATCAGCAACAGGCTGAGCAACCGGTACATCTTCAAAATGGCTCGGTGCCGCATACGCCTGACTCTCTAGAGTAACGGATGCAGTTTGAAAAGAATCCGTCGTCGCTTGAGGCACCTCTTGCCCAGCGCTAACGGCAGGCACATCCTTGGGCACCCAGACATCAATACCCAGGTGCTCAAGATACGTTAACTGCGCTGCGCTATATAACATGAAGCTTACACACCCTCAGACTGAGGATGAGCTTTATCATGATTGTTCTCTAACAGGTTTAAAGCATTGATATACGCTTTGGCAGAGGCCACTACGATATCCGTATCACTGCCCAAACCATTTACAATACGGCCACCTTTTTCTAAACGAACCGTCACTTCACCTTGGCTATCTGTACCTTGAGTGATGGCATTCACTGAATACAGCTGCACATTGGCACCGGATTTCGCTTGCTGCTCAATGGCTTTAAAGACGGCATCCACAGGGCCACTGCCGTCTGAACTGACCACCAGTTCTTTGCCATCAACCGCTAATGTTAATTTTGCTTTAGGGGTTTCACCCGTTTGGCTGTGCGCTTCCAAAGTAACTAGCTGATATTTCTCATCCATGTTGCGAGCAGCACTGACGAGCGCCTGTAAATCTTCATCAAAGATTTCATGCTTTTTATCAGCCAATTCTTTAAAGCGTGCAAATGCTAGGTTTAATTCTTGATCACTATCAAAGCTGACACCTAATTCTTCTAACCGTGAACGAAACGCTGCACGGCCAGAGTGTTTACCCATAACCATTTTATTCGCGCCCCAGCCCACATCTTCAGCACGCATAATTTCATAGGTTTCACGATGCTTTAATACACCGTCTTGGTGAATACCCGACTCATGGGCAAACGCGTTCGCACCCACAATGGCTTTGTTAGGCTGCACAGGAAAACCAGTGATGGTGGATACCATGCGTGAGGTCGGGACGATAATTTCAGTATTAATACCCGTGGTCACATCAAATAAATCGCTACGGGTTTTAATGCCCATAACAATCTCTTCAAGAGCGGCATTACCAGCGCGCTCACCTAATCCGTTAATAGTACATTCCACTTGGCGCGCACCGTTGGCAACCGCCGCTAAAGAGTTAGCCACAGCTAAACCCAAGTCATTGTGACAATGTACAGAGAAAATGGCTTTATCCGCATTGGGAATGCGCTGTAATAAGGTTTTAATCTTATAGCCAAACTCTTCAGGAATGGCATAACCTACGGTATCCGGAATGTTGATTGTACGCGCACCGGCGTCAATGGCCGCCTCAATGATGCGACACAGGAAGTCCATATCGGAGCGCCCTGCATCTTCACAAGAAAATTCAACATCATCCACAAGATTACGCGCACGTTTAACGGCATAAATAGCACGCTCAACCACTTGGTCAGGTGCCATACGTAGCTTATGCTCCATATGAATAGGGCTGGTGGCAATAAACGTATGAATACGTTTACGCTCAGCGGCTTTAAGGGCTTCAGCGGCACGATCAATGTCGCCGTCTACTGCACGGGCTAACGAGCAGATGGTGCTTTCTTTGACCGCAGCCGCAACTGCAGCAATGGATTCAAAGTCACCCGGACTGGCCGCTGCAAAACCCGCTTCAATCACATCAACGCGCATCTTCTCAAGGGCTTTACCAATACGCACTTTTTCATCGCGGGTCATAGACGCGCCTGGGCTCTGCTCGCCATCACGCATCGTCGTATCAAAAATGATTAGCTGACTCATGGTCACTCCTGCTGTACGCCCTTCACACAAGTTGGTGATTTAATGCACATATATACGGCACTATGGCGCAAAATAGATTAGAAATATTGAGGCAAACTATAGCGCTAAAGAGGGCTAATTTCCATGATTTGTATGGGGTTTAGCCCTAGTTGCTAAGGGATTGGAGTGACTGAAAGATGAGAGGTGAAGTCAATGTTTTGCATTTTGATGCCTTGCAGCATATTAGATGATGACCCTGATGGATTATGCAGCATTTGTACATTGCCGACGTTTAATTCTTTAATCTTCACATTATTGGAAATCATGAGGGTTGCCGTCGGCGTGGTACCCGCTGAAGCCACATCCACCGATGTTGTATTCTCTACACCATAGGTATTTGTATTTTCATCATAGCCATCACTGGTGAAAATATTATTCAACTTAATCGCCTGACCTGTACCACGCTCACCCACCACGCGATTGGTCTCATAGGTTATGGCGTTAGATTTACCTTCAGTAATATTTTCTTTAAGTAAAACACGCTTATTTTTTATGGTTAAGCCTTCGGTACCGGTATCGATCCACGTGCCTCCATTGGCCGCACAAGCCGCTGCATCCGCACCTGTGCCACCCATACAACGGTTTAGGTTGGCACCGCCACCACTGATCACAATTTCCGAGCCTTTCTCATATTGAGTTATGGCTAGACCACCCAAACTTCTACCCGTGGTTCGCCCACCGAATCGAATATCATTTGCCGCGAACTCACTCCACAACTCACCTAAAACCAACTTAATGCCATCGTTATCCACATCCATCGTCATATCACGCATGTGAAATTCATAGGTCACGTCATCTAAATGAATACCAACACCATTTGACTTGGTCAGTGTAAAGTTACCATCGGTGATCAACATGTCTGCGTCAATATTAATACCGCTTCCATTCGTTCCACCGCCACGTACTTCGACCGCACCATTTAATGTAAAACTGGCGTCACTATAAAAGCCCAGAAATTCATGGCCGTTTTGTAG
>JBNMQC010000074.1:0-11289 GCA_051277445.1 Bermanella sp.
GGTGAAGCTATTGAACATAAGATGGTTTCTAATGCGATTGAAAAGGCGCAGCGCAAAGTAGAAGGCCGTAACTTTGATATGCGTAAGCAGTTACTTGAATACGATAACGTGGCAAATGATCAGCGTCGTGTTATTTATCAACAACGTAATGAACTGTTGGAAGCTGATAGCATTGAGCAGACGATTGAATCCATTCGCGAGGATGTCATTGATGAAAGCATCAGTGAATACATTCCACCACAAAGCATGGTTGAGCAGTGGGATGTTGACGGCTTGGAAAAAGCTCTTACTACTGAGTTTGCATTGCCTGTCCCGGTTTCTGAATGGCTAGAACAAGATAAGGCCCTTTACGAAGAGACCTTACGCCAACGTATTAAGCAAGTAGTGATTGATGCTTATACGGAGAAGACAAAAGAAGTTGGTGAAGAGAGAATGCGTCAGATTGAGAAACACATCATGTTGCAAATTCTTGATCACCAATGGAAAGAGCACTTGGCAACGATGGATCATCTTCGTCAAGGTATTCATCTACGTGGCTATGCGCAAAAGAACCCTAAGCAAGAATATAAACGTGAATCTTTTGAACTATTTAAACAGTTACTAGATGACATCAAGCATGAAACAGTTCGCTTTTTATCTCATGCTCAATTTGTCAATGATGATGAAGTTAAACGTATGGAAGAACAGGCTCGTGCCCAAGCTGAAGCGCAATCACTTAAGTTTGAACACGATGAAGCATCGGCTCTTGCATCTGACGAACAAACCAATGCTCACGATGATCAAGCCAAACCTTTTGTACGTGATGGTCAAAAAGTAGGACGTAACGATCCTTGCCCATGTGGTTCAGGTAAAAAATTCAAACAATGTCATGGCAAGCTTGCCTAACACTTTTAAGGAACACGACACACATGCCGGTTAATTTATCTGTATTTGAAGATTTCAATACAATCGATGGCATTAAGATAGGTACAACCAATGCAGGTGTGAAGCAGACATCACGCCCTGACATTGTTGTGTTTGAATTGTCGCAAACGGCAACCACAGCGGGTATTTTTACTGAAAATGCCTTCTGTGCAGCTCCCGTGCAAATTAGCAAAAAGCATTTAGCACAAGCACAAACTCGTTATCTGATTATCAATACAGGTAATGCAAATGCTGGCACCGGTAAAGGCGGATACGAAGACGCTCTTGAAATCTGTCAGGCGGTTGCACAAGCAAAAGGCGTTGCGCTTGAACAAGTGTTACCGTTTTCAACGGGTGTGATCGGTGAACGTTTGCCTATGGCAAAAATTCTACCGGCTATTCCTAAAGCGCTTGAGCAGACACAAGATAACATCTGGTATGAAGCAAGCCGTGGCATCATGACCACCGATACTCAACCGAAAGGCATATCTGCTCAATTCGAATTTGAAGGGCAGACGATTTCAATTTCGGGTATATCCAAAGGTGCAGGCATGATTAAGCCGAATATGGCCACCATGCTTGGTTTTATTGCAACTGATGCGCCAGTTGCTAAAGGCATTCTTCAAGAGATATGCAGTGAGCTTGGCAATAAGTCGTTCAATCGTATTTCTATTGATGGTGACACATCAACCAATGACTCTTGTATGCTTATAGCGACTGGTTGCGCGAAAGTTGAACCTCTGGTTAATAAACAGCAGCCCCTGTATCAAGTACTGAAAGCCGAGCTTGAAAAGGTATTTATGTATCTGGCTCATGCGATTGTTCGTGATGGTGAAGGTGCAACTAAGTTTGTTGCCATCAATGTTCGCCACTGTGAAAACTCGAAAGAAGCTTTACGGATTGCATATACCGTCGCCCATAGTCCACTAGTTAAGACGGCTCTATTTGCATCCGATGCAAACTGGGGACGTATCCTAGCTGCGGTTGGTCGCAGTGGTGTGCGTGAGATGGTGGTTGAAGACATCAACATATATCTAGATGACGTATGTATTGTTGAAAACGGGGCCCGCTCAGCTAGCTACACTGAAGCTGCCGGTGCAGCTGTTATGAAACAAGCTGAATTAACCATAAGAATTGATATGGGACGCGGTCAAGCTGATGAAACGGTTTGGACTACGGACTTATCCCATGATTATGTAAGTATTAACGCCGATTACCGTAGTTAATCAACTGACAGATAGCTGGCTTAATAGTTGATATTAAGCCAGCTTTTTTTCGTCTGCCTAAAAGTAAATAAGAGATTAAAATGGCTAAAAGAATTGAAGTGGTGGCCGCAGCAATATTATCTTCATGCGGCGAGAAGTTATTTATTGCCAAGCGTGCAAGCCAAGCTCATCAAGGTGGGCTTTGGGAATTTCCTGGCGGTAAAAAAGAACAAGGCGAAACAGGGGTGCAAGCTTTAACGAGGGAGTTGCAAGAAGAAATAGGGATTGTGATTGATAACCCGACACCCTTGATTAAATTAGAGCATGACTACGGTGATAAATTGATTCAATTAGATGTGTACACGGTTATGACGTTTGCTGGCGAACCTCATGGTGCTGAAGGGCAAGAAACACAATGGATTCAATTAGCCGAGATTGATCAGTATGCATTCCCTGAAGCGAACATGGCCATCATTCAGGCCCTTAAAGCCGCTCATTGAGGCTTGTTGTAAGTGTGCAAAATACATTTATTAGACGATGAGATTGTATTATTCCAAGAACGCTTTAGTCAGTAATAACACACCAGAAACAAATAACAATACTCTGCAAATTTTCATGAAGTGTTGCTCACTAAAGCGGTGCTGAACCTTATGGCCTAACCAGATACCCAAATACGCAACGGGCACTAAAATAAGCGATAGCCACAAGATCTCTGCATTCCATTGCCCCGTGAGTGAATAGGGAATGACTTTTACAATATTCATAACACCAAAGAAAATTGCCGATGTAGCAAGCCAGGTGAGTTTAGGAAGCGCCTTTGCGATTAAATAAATATTAATTGGTGGGCCGCCTGCATGTATCAAGGTGCTTGTGATACCCGAAATACCTCCCCAAAAAATACCAGCTCCTCGCATTTTTCCAAATAATGGTGTCAATGATTGCCAGCAGGCAAACATGATAGAAATAACCCCAAGTGTGATCTGCAAAACGTGCCCTGGGGTGTAGGTCAATAACAATGAGCCAATCGCAATACCGATAAGTGCAGCAGGTACAATGGATAATAAAACCGTTTTATCAATATGTTTGCGATAAAGATGGATGGCTTTGATGTCCATCACGATCAATAACGGCAGCATTAATGCGGCTGCTTGCGGTACTGGCATGACCAGTGCCAAGATCGGAACCGCAACCACCCCAGCACCACCTGCAAACCCTGACTTTGAAATGCCCGTTAAAATGACCCCCAGGGTTGCAAGTAGCCAAAATAATAAAGATGTGTAAATGGGTTCCATGAGGGACCTTATGAGTGATTCAAAATATCAATGAGTTTATCGACAGCAATCGCCTGCTCTACAATATTTGCAAGGCGGTCAAGCTCATCAGATTGGTGCTGTTGATAATCAAAATGTTCAACTGTACTCAGTCCAGCCCAATGTAAAAGATATTCAAGCATGGCAGGTTCATCAAAAATACCATGTATGTAGCTGCCAAATACATTGTTATCCTTATTCATTAAACCATCTTCATGATCTTCAAGTTGGATAAGGCAATTTTTAAAGGCAGTTCCATGACTGACACCAGCATGAATTTCATAGCCTTTAACGTTTATGCACTCACTTTTTAAATGACCACTGACATTTTGTAAGGCCTTATTGGGCATTAAAGTGGTTTCAAACTCGAGTAAGCCTAATGTTCTGGTGCTACCGGCTTGACCTTCGATGCCATCAGGGTCGTGAATCGAATCGCCTAGCATCTGAAAGCCACCACAGATTCCGATGACCTTGCCGCCATATCTGAGGTGCTTTTGAATCAAACTCAGCCAGCCAGTGTCTCTAAGCCAGTTGTAATCTTGGCGGACATTTTTTGTCCCTGGCAAAATAAGTAAATCACAACCTGTGAATAGGTTTGGGTCTTTTATGAACTCAAGGCTGACATCTGGATGCAAAGCCAGTGCGTCAAAATCCGTGTGGTTACTGATTCTTGGTAATACCGGTACAACAACATTTAATGCACTGGTGTGCTTTTGAGTGTGCTTGATTGCAATGGCATCTTCGGCTTCTACATGTAGATTTTCAATAAATGGGATGACACCTAATACCGGCTTTCCGGTTTTTTCTTCAAGCCAATCCAGTCCCGGTTCTAATAGTTTAATGTCTCCACGAAAGCGATTGATCACAAATCCTTTCACACGTTGCTTTTCTGATTCACTTAGACAGTCGAGCGTGCCGGTTAAATGAGCAAACACACCACCGCGATCAATGTCGGCCACAATAATCACAGGGCAGTCGGCAGCCTCTGCAAACCCCATATTCGCGATATCGCGGTCTCGTAAATTGATTTCAGCTGGGCTGCCAGCACCTTCAACAATGATGTATTCATATTTAGCTTGAAGGCGTTGATGAGACTGGAGTACGGCGTTGAGTAATTCAGGCTTATGGCTGTGATAATACATGGCATCCATATTGGCCACAGCTTGGCCATGAACAATCACTTGGGCGCCTGTATCACTATTGGGTTTTAATAAAACCGGGTTCATGTCTGTGGTAGGGGGAATTTTACAGGCCATGGCTTGAACGGCTTGGGCTCGACCAATTTCACCACCGTCTTCGGTCACGGCACTGTTGAGTGCCATGTTTTGTGGCTTGAAGGGGGCCACTGTATAGCCTTGATTCACCAAGATGCGGCAAATGGCAGCCACCAGAATACTTTTACCTGCGTCGCTAGTGGTGCCTTGCACCATAAGAGTCGAATGCTTCACGTTCAATCACACTGCCATTAAAAAGCGTATGATACTGACTTACTCTTCAGGTTCTACTTCTTTAATGAATATATTCAAAACTTTACTACTGCGGCTTTCAATCATGGTTAACTTTGCGATCAAGGAGTTGTTAAGAGGCATGCCTTTAGCGATTAAAAGAATGCCGTCATGACTAAATAAATCGCGGTTAACAATGTCACCTTCTTTAATTTCATCAATATGCGTGAGCTTGTCATTTTGCACCGGTTGATTTTTTTCAAGCTCCACAATGAGTTTACGATACAGCTTAAGTATTTCTGGGTCATACTTTGTGCCGCTGTATTTATCAAGCAGCTCTAAAGCATCCATTGAGCCGAGGCGGTCTCTCATGTAGAAGCCATGGATGATTTGATGGTAATCAATGACGATGCGTAAAATGCGCGAACCCAGCGGAATCACATTTCGAGACAGCCCATCAGGTAGGCCGGACCCATTATAGTTTTCGTTTTGGTGCCTTATAAGTTTTGCAGCGTAATCAAGGCTGTTTAAAGGGGTTAATAAATCCGCTCCTTGAGTAGGGTGTGCGTGATAGATCTTGGATTCTGCTTCTGACATATCTTGTACGGCTTTAGGCAAAAGTGTCTCAGGGAAATTTAACTTGCCCAGTTGATATAGACGAGCAGCATTGCGTATTTCAGTGACAATTTTTCGGTCAAGTTTGATTAATTTTGCCAGTGCGACACTGTGTGACACCACATCTTTATTCATTTCTCTAGGGGTGGGCACACGCATATGAATGAGGTTGCTGATCACCTTTATGGTTGTATTGTACTGGCTTAATAGTTCTTCTTTTGCCATATCCACGAACATGGTGGCACTAGCCAGTTCTTGGCTGACATTGGACACCTGCTCTTGCAATGCGAGGTGCTCTTCTTGATTGGGCGTTTCGGCTTCAATACGACGCTTTTCTGCGATTTCATCTTCAACCACAGCACGCAGTTTTTCGTTATCCCAAGGCTTGCTTAGGTACTGATGAACCTGGCCGTCGTTGATCGCACGTATGGTACTTTCTTGGTCACTGTAGCCGGTGAGGAGAATGCGACGACTAGTGGGGCTCAAATCAATGGATTGAGCCAGAAAGCTAGCCCCATCCATTTCGGGCATGCGCATATCCGAAATAATCACATCAAATGGGCCTGTCTTGAGAATCTCTAAACCCTCTGCCCCTGAATTGGCCAGTTTCACATCGAACTGCTTTCCTCTAAAAACCCGCTGCAAAGCCGTAAGCATTTGAGGCTCGTCATCGACAAATAGTATTTTACTGACGGTATCCATATGACCCCTCCCAAGTTGAAACCTGACTATATTTCAACCTGTCTAACCTGTCTAAGATTAAAAAAGTATAATAATTGACTATTATTTAAACAAAAAATAGCCTAGATTGATCATAAAACAAGCAGTTGGTGCTGTATTGTGGAATCAATTTATACAACAGGCGATGTTGCGAAGTTCACGGGGGTTAACTTTCGAACGGTTATACGCTGGATTGAACGAGGCGAATTAGAGGGGTACAAGCTTCCAGGGCGCGGCGATCATAGAGTGAGGCACAGTGATTTACTGGCGTTTATGCTTAAAAACGCCATACCGCTTCCTGAGCAGTGGCTATCTCAGACAAAGAAAGCCCTCATCGTGGACGATGACGTTGCTATGGCTCAAGCCATTGCTAGAGTATTTAAGAGGCAGCATTGGGATGTCCAAGTGGCACATGACGGCTTTGAAGCCGGTTTAATCTTGGGTGAGTTTAAGCCGAATGTCATGACGTTGGACCTTAAGATGCCCTACATGGACGGGTTTAATGTGTTGTCATTAACCCGAGAAAAGTTCCAAGAGCAAAGGCTCGTCATTATTGTCATCAGTGCGCAGAGCAAGGCTGAACTGAAAAAGGCATTGGCAATGGGGGCCGATTTTATTCTCGAGAAACCGTTTGAAAATGAGCAGCTAAAATCCATTATCCATTTATGTAACCAGGAATAAAGAGGGCATCACCATGATGGGAATCGTATTTAATGCTTTAGAAGACTTTGTTTTAGAAACCGCCGATATGGAGACTTGGAATGCGGTTATCGACGCGAGTGATTTAAAAAGTGGTGGCGTCTATACGTTTGGGGCGACCTATGACGACAACGAAATTGTCAGTCTTGCCACCAATCTGTGTGATCAGCTAGGTGTGTCACTTGAAGACGGCTTAACGTTATTTGGTCAATATCTATTTGGCTTTTTAATCAACAAAGGCCCCGTTGAATTGCAAGAATATGAGGATACGCAGTCATTACTTACAAACCTAGAAAACGTTGTACACCGAGATGTGAAACGTCTTCATCCCAATGCTTATACGCCCTTCTTTAAGTACACAGCGGAAACTCATGACACGGGTACGTTGATATATAACAGTAAACGTCAGTTATGTGTTGTCGCAGGAGGTCTGCTTCAGGGAGCTGCAAAGCATTATGGTCAGTCAGTTGAAATGGAGCATGTAGAATGCATGCATGACGGGGCAGATAATTGTAAATGGCAAGTAAGCTTTTTTAAGCTCTAGAAAAAGGTATGAACCATGTCTGATGCATATAAGGTGGCATACGAGAGGGAGAAACAAGCACGCTTGGCGGCTGAGAAATTATTAGATGAAAAGTCAAGGGAAGTGCAGTCCAGTATTGATATGATTCAGTATCAATTCAACGACCTTATGGCTCAGAAAAAAGAGTCAGACTACCTATTGGCGGTTTCTAGATTGACCCAAACGGATCAAGGGTTACGTAAAAGCGTCAATGATTACACCACAGAAAGTATGCAATTTTTAAATGCAAAATGCAGTCGCTACAGTTTCATCTCTAACGGAAAAATCACCATTTCAGACATAATTGGCAGTGATGATGAGCTACCAAAGTTAGGAATTGAGTCTTACCAAGAAATCTATAAACATCATGATCGATCGACGGTCATGATATCGGATTTTAATAATCAAGAATTAACAACTTGCTGCCAAGAATTAAATATTAATCGAGTGGTACTCATTCCTATTAAACGTTTTGGTAAGGTTAGTACCGTGTGTGAATTGTATTTAACCCAAGATACCGATTTTAAACCAGAGACCCTAGACCAATGTCAGGTGGCAGGTTATCAAATAGGGGCCATGCTTGAACGTAATTCAAACCAAAAAAAATTAGAAAAGAGTTACCTCGAAATCAAGTCCAGTAATGACAAAATCAAACAAGCACAAGCGCAGTTGGTGCAGTCAGAAAAAATGGCGTCGCTCGGTCAGCTAGCAGCAGGGGTTGCCCATGAGATCAACAATCCTATTGGTTTTGTGATGAGTAATTTCAGCACGTTGAGAGAATACACGGATATTATTACCGAGTACTTTTCTTATGCCTCTCAATTGGCTGAGAAAACAGAGGATGAAACAGCGTCAGTCATGAAAGAAATGGATGAAAATGAGAACTTCACCTTTTTATTTTCAGATATCAAAAACATTATGAACGACTGTGATGACGGTTTAAGACGGGTGAAAGAAATTGTATCCAACCTTAAATCGTTTGCTCGTGGTGATGAAGAGGTAACCGAGGAATTTGAAATTAATCAATGCATCGAAAACACCATTAAAGTGGTTTGGAATGAATTGAAATATAAAGTTCGGTTACATAAAGATTATGATCCGAACAACCCAGCTATTAAAGGGCACGAAGGGCAGGTGGGACAGGTAATTATGAATATGCTGGTCAATGCTGCGCAGGCCATGGAGACAGATGGTGATATTTATATTCATACCAAAGCGCAGAATAATCATGTCACTATCACCATACGGGATACAGCGAAAGGGATGCCTCAATCGGTTATGGATAAAATATTTGATCCATTTTATACCACGAAAGGGGTCAACGAAGGTACGGGGTTAGGTTTGTCGATTTCGCACGGTATTATCGAAAAGCATGGCGGCAAAATCTCAGTGGAGTCTGAAGAAGGCGTTGGCACTTGTTTTACGATTGAACTGCCCTTTACCGAGGCGCAAGATTAACCCTGCTTTTCTATCTCTGAGCGAATTAAAGCCCCTAACTGTTCATGGTCCTTAATGCGCTTTATGGATTCAAAAAAGTCCACAGCGCCAGTGTGCTGCATTTTAAAAAAGGCGAGCCATTGTTTCATACGATCGGCTGCAAATTTGATATTGCCTGATTGCACCGTGGTATCGAGCATCCATTGTAAATCGGTTAGTTGCTCTTTCCAGGTGTCCGCTTCATATTCCTCACCCAATTGGCGCTGCTTAATCTGTAACGCTAAATCTGGGGTTGCGACGGCACCGCGCCCTAGCATGATGTCATCGCACCCACTCACTTGTCTGCATGTATCGAAGTCTTTGATGGTCCATATTTCACCATTGGCCATAATGGGTATGGTTACCTGCTCTTTGACTTTGGCAATCCATTCCCAATGGGCAGGCGGTTTGTAGCCCTCTACTTTTGTGCGTGCATGAATACACAACATGCTGGCGCCAGCTGCTTCCACCGCTTGTGCGTTTTCAATGGCTAATGATTTATCCTCAAACCCCAAGCGCATTTTGGCCGTCAGGGGAATATGATCCGGCATGGCCTGACGCATGGCATAGAGGACGCGATATAGATTGTTTGGGTCTTTTAGTAAAATTGAGCCACCGACACTGTTGCAGACAAATTTTGATGGACAACCAAAGTTCACATCAATCACCGGAGCGCCTAGTTCCACACCTCGACAAGCGTTTTCTGCCATGGGTTGAGGCTCGCCTCCGAGTAGCTGCAAATGCACAGGGGTGCCGGAGGGCGTTTGCCAGTTATCCAATGCTTCGGGGCAAAGACGCGTGAAGACGCGTTCAGGCAATAACTGGTTAGTGATACGCAAGAACTCAGTGACGCAGTAATCAAATGCACGGTTGCGAGTGAGCAAGGTGCGCATGTGCACGTCAACTAAGCCCTCCATGGGGGCAAGCGCCAATTTCATAAGGATTCATCTGTATAAAGAGGCGCGTATTCTAGCAAAAAATCAGACTTTTTATGCGACAAATCAACTGCTTATATTGCGTTCAATATTTGCCTAAAGTGGTTATATACAGTACATTAGCGCGATATTTTGCCTGCTTTGTCCCGCATTCGGGCAGGATAAATCGCTTTAGTGAAGGCATATGAGAAATTTAATACCTTCTCATGGGCCATAATTAAAAAAAGATCTGCATAAGCAGACCCGATCAGTACTAATGAGGAGTGGATGATATGTCCCCAATCGTAGCTGACGGCCTAGGCCTGATGGGATTTGGCATGGGTACGGTGTTTATATTTTTAATCGTACTTATCTTTGCCACAACCATCATGTCCAAGTTGGTAACTAAATACTTTCCAGAAGCCGCACCGGCCCCTGCAAAAGTGAAGAAAGCACCAGCTCAAGGCGTCGACCCGCAGTTACTAAAAGTGTTAACTGCAGCCGTAAAAGAGCACCGTTCTCGCCAAAAGTGAGAAACCACGCGCTTAAAAAACGAATAACGATAATTAACAAAGGCCATTACAAATGACCGATATTAAAAAACCATTAGGCATAACGGACGTCGTTCTACGCGACGCTCACCAATCATTATTTGCGACCCGCATGCGTATTGACGACATGCTACCGATCGCTGAAAAATTAGACCAAGTAGGTTACTGGTCTTTAGAATCTTGGGGTGGTGCTACCTTTGATTCATGTATTCGTTTTTTAGGTGAAGACCCTTGGGATCGTATCCGTGCTTTCAAAAAGGCGATGCCAAATACTAAACAGCAAATGTTGCTTCGTGGCCAAAACTTACTGGGTTACCGCCATTATGCTGATGACGTGGTAAATAAATTCGTTGAGCGTGCTGCCACGAACGGTGTTGACGTTTTCCGTGTTTTCGACGCCATGAATGACCCTCGTAACCTTGAGACAGCGATTAAAGCGGTTAAGGCAAACGGCAAGCATGCACAAGGCACCCTTTCTTACACCACATCACCTGTACACAATTTAGAAGCTTGGTTGTCTTTGGCTAAGCAAATTGAAGATCTGGGCGCTGACTCGATCGCCATTAAAGATATGGCCGGTATTATCAACCCTTATCAAGCATTTGAATTGGTTTCTCGTCTTAAGAAAGAAACTGATCTTGAAGTGCAATTACACTGCCACGCAACGGCGGGTATGTCTGACATGGCAATCTTAAAAGCCATCGAAGCGGGTGTTGACCGTGTTGATACGGCGATTTCTTCTATGTCAGGTACGTACGGTCACTCAGCCACTGAAACCGTGGTTGCGGCTATGCAAGGCACAGATCGTGATACGGGTATTGATCTTCTTCTACTAGAAGAAATTGCAGCTTACTTCCGTGATGTACGTAAAAAATATGCGAAATTTGAA
>JBNMQC010000075.1:0-11214 GCA_051277445.1 Bermanella sp.
CCAAGTTCAGTTAGAATATAATGATTTCATGGAGTGGCTTGCGAAAGCCAACCATAATGAAATCAAAGATTTGCTTGAAATTAATACAAACGCAACGGTTTATATTAAAGCGCTGCTCAATCAAGATCATAAATTGTTCAAGCAAAAGCTGGATAAAATTGATTCTGCAATAACCGCTTTTGCCAGCACAATTGAAGGCTTTGATGCATTAGCACAATCAATCAATCCTGATTCCGTACTTTCAGAGCAAGCTATAAGTATACTAGAACAGTTTCACGAATCGGGGGCATCTAAGGTTCTTGAATTGAAGATGATGGGTGGAACTGAGTACATGTTTCTTGAAACAAGCGGAAATCTTGAAATTGCAGAGCCAAGGTTTGTAGAAGATGATCTGAAAACGTTAATTGAATACGGCTTACTCAGGCACGATTACAATTCAAAAGGCGACAACCTTTACATTTTTACTCGTGCAGCATCAAGGCTAGTTGCCGGTGAACACTCATAACAATCGCAAGCACGACGACTCGCAAGCTCACGCGTGTTGCAATCGTTAAGCACCAAAACAACATTGAAGATATGAGTACTAAACAAAGCCCCATCATCCATACTCTCTGTCTCTATCTGGTGGGCACGGCTATCTATTCACTTTCGTTTATCTCGTGGTCTGCTTCAGTGGAACTTCTGGTAAAGGCAGTGATTTTCCAAGGGCTTAAAATATCAGCAGGAATCGCGCTCATCTCAAAACAGGTTATTGCGCCGTATTTGCTATCTGCCATCTTGATTTGGGTCATCATTGTCACAGGTTTAGGCTTCCAGGTTTCTCCATTGTCGGAGCAATCTATGGGTGCCACTGTATTTGTAATGGTAAATATTTTGTTTCTTGTTGTCGTAGTATTTATTCTTTTTCGCTTAAGCGAAAAGGTTACTTCGTCAGAGGTTCAAATGCTTAATAAGCCGGTTGTACCGGACTCCGAACAATCGTCACCTTTTTTACTCTTCTGATAAACACGGCGTTATATCCACTAAGTAAGTATGGAAGCTATGCTAAAAATCTTAACAATATCATGTGCTCTTATTGGAGTGGTTCTTTTCGGATATGGTATTTGGATATGGATGAATTCTGGCTTTCCAATAAGTAATCTTATCCCGTATAAAAATACATTCGCTACCAATCCAATTCACCTTTCATATATTGGTGCTGTAATTTTTCTCAGCGCTACTGTTCATGGTATTTTAAGGCATGGTTGGTTTAAGCGGTAATTGTAAATATAACCAAGCCAGCCAATTCGCCAGCAAGCTGACTGGTCTCGTTTCATTCGCCTCTGCTGGCAGGCGTTATGTTTTCTAAGGAAGAATTGTGAATAGGAAGATACTAATAGCATTGCTAGCCCTTTTAGCAGGTATAAATATGTATCTAGATTTTTCACGCCCCACATTTAAAAACGAAGTTAGCTTGAATGCCGTCCTATCCATCCTTATTGTTGGTATAGCGACAGCCTTTCCATCTCTAATGGCTTATTTGATATCTTCAAAAACTGTTTTCAAATTAATGGGCGTGAATATTTATAAGCTCTCGTCGGATCTGATTTTGGCTTTGTCTCTGGTAGCATGGAGTTATTTGGTTTTTATCCGAGAACGGCCTGATTTTTATGAAGGTGCTTCGCATCTGTATGTGGCAACATGGCCAGTTATTGTAGGGTTGTCAGCACTGCTCTTATATCTTGGATGCTTGCTAGTTCATTTAATGTATTGGATGTATCAAAAACATTACAAGCCAATGTAGTTTGTGCTTCGCGAATTCCTGTTCTTGAAAAAAGTACATTCTTAACCTACTTTCAACTGATGATGTATCCACTCCCAGTTTAATTGATTCAATAGGTCTGTAATGTCTTTGCGGCTGCTGCGGTGGGCGAGACAAATGCTGCGCTGAAAATCCAGCGTGATACTTTTAGCCATGACCCCTTGGGTTGTCACATGTGCTCGCTCACTGGGTAGGGCGGCAATGCCAAACCCTAGTGCGACCAACTCCATAACCTGTAAATCATTATCGGCTTGCGCACCTAGATTTAACTCAATGGCTTGCGCCTTTAAAATGGCTTGAAAGGCTTTGCGTTGGCTGCAGTATGGGCGCTCTATGAATTCATATTGGCTCAGCTGGTGTAAGTGAATGTCATGTTTGGCAGCCAATGGGTGATGGTTGGCCATTAATACCGAAAAGCCTTCTTGGTAAAGCGCGATGGCATCAAAGCGCTTGCCTACACGCTCCCCATCGATAATGGCAATATCCGCTTGGTTTAATTCGGATACTCGATGGATCTGCACTCCTCCTATACTTTGCAATTCAGCCAATAAGGGTTGCAGCTTGAGTAAGCTAATATCCCCTTGGAAATAGATATTTATTGGAATGCTGGGCGATTGAATAAACGCCTGTTCAATGGACGCACTGTGCTCGATTAAGGCTTTAGCGTGTTTGTACAGTTTATTGCCATGGGCGGTGGGCACAATGCCGGATTTACTGCGGGTAAATAACCGCTGGTTTAACTTTTCTTCAAGGGTTTTGATGGCATGGCTAATAGATGGCTGAGCAATGAAGCACCGAATGGCGGCAGCAGAGATGCTTTTTTCTTCATAAGCCGCAATAAAATAGGTGAGCGGTTTGATTTCTAGCATCAATAATTTACCTATATTAAATTTATAAAATTAATATTATTTATTGTACGTGGTTGAGGATAGATTAATACCTTAATAAACAAAAGGGGTATAACCATGATTAATCGTGAAGCGGGTATCGCCATTCATCAACTAATGAATAAATTTGAATCACAAGATATGAGTTTGCTGGAGCACGTGGCCTATAATATTGATTTAGCCATTGAGCATTATCAAGACGAAACCGATGTGGCATGGCAGCAATGTACAGATAAAGAGGGGTTTGTGCGTGTGCTTGGCCGTTTAGCAGAAGAGGTTTTCCCTAAAGGCACCAATATAGTAGCGTTAAGCAGTGAGTCGCTAGGTGAGGGTTGGGTCATCACTCGTCTCACACAGCGTTTTTGGTATGCGCTGATGGAGCAGGAGGTGACAGGTAAAAGCATCATTATTAGTCATGAACACAAGAATACAGTGGATTACTTCAGAGAGGTTGTTCAATCGGTTGAGCCGGTGGCGTAACATTACTGAATTTTATTGTGCAGTAAAAACCGAAGGATGATTAAACCCTTCGGTTTCTAAATATATTAACCTCTGTGACTAAAGATAATTCGCGATTAAATCATTAACGGCCAACGCAAACTCAGCGCCTGAATCCTCTTGTAAAAAGTGCCCGCCTTTTAAGGTTTTGTGTGGCATGTTTTTACAGCCCGGTACCCGTGCATGAAACTGTTTATCAAAGCCGCGCATAATGGGGTCACCGTTACTAAACAAGGTTAAGAAGGGTTTTTCCCACTTTTCTAAAATATGCCAAGCATCACGATTGGCTTGTGCAGCTGGGTCATCCGGTGTGGTGGGTACCAAACGCGGAAAAGCACGAGAGCCTGCTTTGTATTTAGCCGATGGAAACGGCGCATCATATGCACGGCGTTCGCCCTTACCAAAACTCTTGAACGATCCTGCCTCTACTATACGGGCGATAGGAAACCATGGGCTGTATCGTGCAAAGGTCTGCCAGATTTTAAATACGGTGGGCACCTTGCCCCCGTCCCCTGTGGGTAACATGCCATTGCCAATGGCAATAGCACTAAAGCGGCTGTCGTTTTCAGCGGCTAAACGTAAACCAATCAGTGACCCCCAGTCTTGGCAGACCAGTGTAATGTCTTTGAGGTGTAATTGATCAATAAAGTGCTGCATCCAGTCCATGTGTTTTTTATAGGAGTAATCCTGGATGTTGGTCGGTTTATCAGACTTACCAAAACCAATTAGGTCAGGGGCTATAACACGGTGCCCAGCGGCTACACACACGGGAATCATGTGGCGATACAAGTAAGACCAGCTTGGCTCACCGTGCAGCATTAAAATAACGCGGCCATCTTTTGGGCCTTCATCAACGTAATGCATCCGCATGCCATCGAACTCAATATAATTCGGTGAAAAGGCATAATTGGGAAGATTTTTAAAGCGCGCTTCAGGTGTGCGAATCACATTCATTTTATTTTTATTCTCTAGTGGTGAATAGATAGTTTTAACTGCGACACAAAGGCATCCACACTGGGCAGTAATATTTTTGTGTCCTTGGTTTGTTTGGCCGTGATGAGCAGGCCCGTCATAAAAATATGCAGCTGTAATAACAGCCTTTTAATGCTTGCAGGCGTCATATCACCTTTAGGTGATGCTTCGTTGAGAAGGACGGCTTTAATTGCGTTATTTATGTATCGATTCGCTTTATCAAGCACCTTGTGAATGGGGGTGTCACCGGGGCCTAGTTCGTTGCTTGTGTTGATTAATAAACACGCTTGATGGGCAACGGATGCCGGTAACTTATGCACACTGGATGTGAGAAAAAAGTGGAGACGGGCAAAGCCGCTTTTATCCTTGCTGCCTTTTAAACACTCAGGCTCATCCGCTAATAGAATCGTATCCACACGAGGTTTAATGACCTGCAAAAAATAGCGCTCTAGCGTGGCTGCGTATAAATCGTCTTTGCCACCAAACTCATTATATAAGGTGCCGGTAGTGAGATTAGCGGCTTTGGCCACATCGCGAATAGACGTGCCTTGATACCCTTGGCGCCAAAATAGCTCAACAGAGGTATCAAGCAAGCGGTTAATATCAAAGGTTTTAGGTCTGCCTGTCATATGTCACTCATGGCTTTATTTTTAAAACACACGTTATATAACAGGTGTTTTAAAAGTACAAGGGCCGGTACTGATGCAATTACTCATACCATACTTTGCATTGTGTTTTAGCATTTTAGTTAAATGGCGTCATACCCAAATACATGGCATCAATGGTCGGAAAAATATTTAACAAGCGTTTCTCTGCTGGACTTTATTTAAATCAAAGCGTTAGCGCGATTAAGGTCGTTATTTTGACAGCATGTACCAGGTGCCTGTCATGAGGGGTCAATATCGGGCTATTGGTGCTGGATATAGTGAATGCCTTACCCGCTTTAGCTGGGTAACTCATCCTCTATTAAGGACATATTAATATGATAACAATAAAAAAAATGGCCCCAATATCACTGATCATAAAAGCCTGCCTGCTTGTGCTGCTGACATCCAGTTATGCCTATGCCGATACATCGGTGAATGTGGATCGTGTGCGATGGAAAAAAGGATTATTTAATTGGACTGATCACGACCAATACCCTCAGTGGAAGCAACAAGATATCTGGACCGAAAACCGCAAGAAAACCTATGTATCTAAATATATTACGCCAAGCAAAAGTAATACAAAAACCATGATTATGCTGATTGCCGGTCAACAAGGCTCTTCTGGAAGTTCGGGTGGTTCGAATTGTTTAACTGGGCAAAATCAAAGCTGGGATTCGGGCTGGGGTAAAGGCGATAAAACAAAAGCCACGAATATTAAATCGTTGTCACTGTCAGATCGGTTAATTCAGTCTGGACATATTAACCCTTATGAAACATTTTTCTCTATTGTATTGAACTCTAATTTTAATTGGGAAGCGACAACCAGTGCTAAGAACAAAGCAGAGCAAGCATTCACTGATTGGCTATTAACTCACGGTGAAAGCCAAAACGTTGAGCGTATTATTTTGCTCGGTTCCAGTCG
Organism: Bermanella sp.; assembly: GCA_051277445.1. Taxonomy (GTDB): domain Bacteria; phylum Pseudomonadota; class Gammaproteobacteria; order Pseudomonadales; family Oceanobacteraceae; genus Bermanella. Next base: position 5,728 of record JBNMQC010000075.1, read on the forward strand.
GGGTGGTGCGTTGGCCATGAGAATGTCGAAAAATATCAAACAGCGTGCCGCTTGGGGTAATGTGCCTGTGTATGTTGGCTTATTAGATGCCGTGCCTAACGAGACACAGGATGAATTAAAAACCCAAGGTCAGCCTTCGTGTACCAACCCACTGAATTCGAATTTTTACTCGCGCAAAGCGAATCTTAATAGCTTTTATGGTTCATTGAATAAACCGGATATTTTTCATATCACAACCGGTGCACCGGTTATTGGATTGGTTAATGCCGTACATAGTTTTTGTGCCGATGAATCATCTTGGTATCAGCAAACTTGGGCTAATTTAGAGCACAAAGAAATTGGACGTTGCAATACAAGTGAAGGCGGTGCCTATGAGGCGGCAAAAATGAATGCGGGCATTGTGCCGCTTTATAACTGGGTGATCGAAAAATTATATGAATAACTTACGTAGGTATACGTTGTAATAAAGTGATGCATCACAAGCGTGCTCTTGTGATGCATTTAAAGATTTGAAGCGTTAGTCCACGTGTGCAATATAAACCGAGTTTGACGATTGCTCACCGGTGTAGGGGTTATCAAAATACACCATGTGGGTTTCCACTTGTGGGAATACGGCCTTTAGTACATTTACAAAGGTTTCATCCGGTGCTTCGTCTGACCACAAACCAAATAAGCCGCCACTGTGAATTTTGGCTTTCATGGCGTTTAAACTTTCGCTGGTGTAAAAGCGGCTGTTTTCAGGGTTGAGCCAATAGCTTGGGGTGTGGTCAATATCTAATAACACGGCGTGTACTTTGGCGATGTCGGCGTTGTTATCCACTTTAGTGCCGTCAAAGTTGGTATTAGGCGCGGTGGCAAATTCGAAAAAGTCCCCCAGTGCATAACGGCAACGCACATCATTTGTAAGCTCATCACCTAATGGCACCAAGCCTTGTTCGTGCCAGCGAATCACTGGCTCCATGACATCGACTACGCAAAGGGATTGTACGTTTTTAAAATCCAGTGCCGCTTTTGCGGTGTAACCCAAGCCTAAGCCACCCACCACCACGTCGATGTCTTGCCCAGTAAATTTGGCAAGGCCCAGTTTAGAAAGCTCCACTTCCGCTTCGACAAATAAACTGGACATTAAGAACTCATCGTTCATTTTGACTTCATAAAGGACTTTATGATTTAAGCGAGGTTCAGAGCGTTTACGCAAACTAATGGCGCCGCGCGGGGTGACTTGATAGTCGATTTCTTCAAATACAAACGTCATGGTAGGGGCCTGTTAGAGTGCAGGGCTATCATACGGAGAAAGCGTGATTCAGGCGAGGCGTGATCAGCACTATTTTATCGGTTAGATGTTATATTGCGGTTAATAAAATTGCCCTTAGCAAAATAAGTGAAACGGTTCGATGACAATAACAATGCAATATTTACTGGTGTGCTTGGTACTGATTGGCGTGGCGGCTTGTTCGAACGATAAGATCAATGCGGCTGGTGCCATTGCCTATGCCGAGCACCAAGGGCAAACCTATTTATTATTAGCCGATCATACAGGTCTTGTTTCTTATCGTGGTTATGGGGCATTTGGTGGCAGCTTAGAATCCGGGGAAGCCTTAGAAGAAGGGGCGCTGCGTGAGTTCCATGAAGAAACGGCATGCCATTTTTTAGGTAATATCCAAGCGGTATCTAAGCAGTATGTGCGCAAGGGCAATTATGTCAGTTTTGTGGTGCGTATTGGGTTTATCCCCAGTGAGCAGTTAAACCAAGATTTACAAAATAGCCTTTGTGAAGGCGGTGTATTCAATGAACGCACAGGTTGGGTTTGGGTGGCGCAAGATGCGCTGCTTGAGCAGCTAAAAACAGGGGATACTTATCAGGATGAATCCGTGGATCTTTCTCTTTGGGATAAGTCCACGGCCATTATCAAACAGGCTAAGCAGCAGGGTTTACTGCCTTAGCCTATTTTGCCATTACAGGGCGACGTTGCCTTGCGCAATGACTTCACCCAGTTGCCATAACTTCCATTCACCTGGTTGGTAAATATGCCAAGCCTCATCTGTGGTTAAGGGCTCAGTGGCAATGATACTCACCACATCGTTGGGCGTCGTCTCCCCTGCAAAGTCCACTATGACATCGGCATCCTTGAGCTGCGCGGCACCAAAGGGCGCGCGGCGAGTAATGCAGGCCAGCTTTGTGCTACAAAAGGTAAACAGCCAATCACCGTTACTGAGTAAGCAATTAAACACGCCTTGTTGTGCGTAGGTTTGCGCGTGCTGGGTGAGTGCATCGCTTAATTCTTTGGCGTCAGCGTCTCGCGGCAGTGCATCGCGCAGTTGGTTCATTAAATCGCAAAAAATGGATTCGCTGTCGGTTTCACCAATGGCTTCGTACATGCCTTGCTTTGCGCTGAAATTTTCCACTTGGCCGTTGTGCGCAAACACCCAATTTTGTCCCCATAACTCTCGGACAAAAGGGTGAGTATTGGCTAAACAGATATTGCCCACGTTAGCTTGGCGTATGTGACAAATGGCGGTTTGGCTTTTGATTGGCAGTTTTTGCACAAAGTTAGCAATTTCAGAAGCGGAGCTGGCGGCGCTGTCATGAAAGCTGCGAATACCCTTGCCTTCAAAGAAGGTGACGCCCCAGCCATCACTATGGGGGCCCGTATTGCCGCCGCGTTGGGTGAGGCCTGTAAAACTAAAACATAAGTCGGTTGGGGTGTTGGCACTCATGCCTAGCAGTTCACACATGGTCGTCCGTTGTTTGGTCTTAAGTCGGTATGCAGTTTACTGCAAATTAGCTCTGAGTACGCGCAACATGTTTTCGCCCATGACTTTTTTGATTTCGCTGTGGGTAAAGCCTTGTGCCAGCATTTCATGGGTTAACGCGGCCAGCTCTGAGGTGTCAAACTGGGTGGTCACCGAGCCATCGTAATCGGAGCCAAGGGAGACGTGATCTGCCCCCATAAGCTGGATGGCAGCGCGAACGGTTTTCACAATCCCTGCCGGGGTGTCATCGCACGTCACGTCGCTCCAGTAACCAATGCCCACCACGCCGCCATTTTTGGCAATGGCTTGCATGAGGTCGTTAGGAATATTGCGTTTGGTTTCACAGTGGCTATGAATTCCGGTGTGACTTAATACGATGGGTTTGTTCACAAGGCCCAGTACATCCTTCACTACCTGATGAGATGAGTGGGCCACATCGATAATCATGTGTTTGGCCGCGGCACGCTTCACCACGTGTTTACCAAATTCAGTGAGTCCTGCTCCTGTCTTGCCATGCAGTGAGCCGCCGAGTTCATTGTCGAAAAAATGCTGCAGGCCAATCAAGCGATAGCCCGCATCGTACAGTTTATCCAGACTCTCAAGCTTTCCCTCTAAAGGATGAGCGCCTTCCATGCCCATTAGGGCACCTGTAATCTTGATGCCTTTATTTCTAAGAATGAAAATCTCATCTAAATCTTTTTCAGACTTAACAATGCGAATCTGCCCCGGCGCGCGCAGCTCTAAGTCGTGCAAGCGTTCAACTTGATACAGGGCCCGCTCAAATAAACTGCCCCACGTGCGCATTGGCCAAGCTTGCGCCATGACCAGGGAGGTAATGTTATCCCCAGCTTCGTTTGAATTGGATTCGTAATTTTGTCCCTTGGGGCTTTTTGTCACACTGGTGAATACCTGTACCGCCACATTGCCTTTAACAAGGCGGGGAAAATCCACATGGCCGTAATCTTCTTCTTCGAGTAGGTCTCGGTCCCACAGGAGCGAGTCACTATGCCAGTCGCCAATCACTAACGTTTCATGCAAGGTTTGCGCAGCCGGAGAGACGGGCCAAGGTGAGTGGGGGCTGACGATGTTCATGGACTGCTCCACATAAGGCGGAGCAATCCATAAAAATGCGCCTACTAACAGGCACAGGGAAATGAGTGAGCTTATTATTATTTTCATAGCGGCACGTTTATCTAGCCAAAGGCGTTAAATAAAGCGGCCTGCGCTGGCGATAATAATAGTAACAAGACCAATGGCCAGGTTAATGCCCACCATTTTACGAATGGTGTTAAGTTGCGCTGCGCCGGCTTCCCAGTCTTGATTATCAACGGCGGCTTTTAGGCGCTTAAATGGCGCAAAAAACACATGACCAAAAATCGCAAACATGATGTAACCCAGTAATAACATGATGTGAACATGCACGCCCACGCCTTTCATGCCGCCAAACATGCCAATCATAAAGTGGCCGCTGATAATCAGTAATACAATGGATAGGCCTACCCATTTAAAGAAACTTTGAAATGTGCCGCGCCATAGGGTTAAACGTTGTGCGGGTTCTAGAGTGCTTGCTGCGACTGGGCGCAAACAAACATAGGCGAAAAACATACCGCCCACCCAGATACAGGCTGCTAATATGTGTAAGCTAATCGCAATGGCCATGGTGTTTCCTTCGTGTTTGATTCAATGTGTGATGGATAGTGGCGATTATTTTGGTACGGAGCAAGTCCTAAGCGGAACTTCCTGCTAAATGTATTTTCATAGCTGATCAATGGATAGGAGAGATGTATGCGTAAGTCAGTGGTTATATGGGCCGCCATGGCGGCTTTTTTGCTGAGTTTAACCGGGTGCTTTTCAGTGGACAGCGCGCAGGTGCACACCCAAGCGCAAGGCGAGGTGGCCTTAAAAGCGGATCAATACGCCATTGAGTTGGGATTCTCTGCGCAAGCATCCACGTCTGAAGGCGCTTTGGCCAAGCTGAATGCGAGCTTGGTGGATTTTATGGCGTGGAAAGATGCATCAGGCTTTGACGTGGTGACGCAAAATCAATCGGTGCAGCCGGTGTATCATTACCCTAAAGATGGTTTACGTGAGCTGCGTGCTTATCAAGCTCAGCACCGTTTTAAAATTAATAATCTGAGCTTGCAGCAATACACAGATGCCATGGGCCAGTTAAGTGCCCTTAAACCAGAGTCCTTGTATCAGGGAGAAGTGGGTGTCAGTGAGAGTATTCGCAAGCAGGCTATGCAGCAGGCCTATGCTTTGGCGTTCGCGGCGAACCAAGAAAAACTGAAAACCTTACTGGATCTATCTAAGTTGTGTTGGCCGGCGGTAAAAGAGATAAAAGAGTACACCAACTCCCATGGCTCGCCCCGTGCCATGATGATGGAAGCCAAGTCATCCCCTGTTGCCAATGAACATACCATCAGTGTGCGCTTAGAAATCACCTGGCAGGCCAGTGCTTGCTAGCTGAGCGACGCCACCGAGTTTTGGAAATAAGGCTCAGCAAGGCCCGTTTCACAAAAATGCTTAAGCTGAGTCATCAAACTGCCCCACGTGCTATTGCACAAGGGGAATAGGCCATCGTCTTTTTGCCAGTTCATGTGTTTGAAGTCCAAGACGCAGGTATTGCCTTCACCTTGGCTGATTTCCCACCATAGCTCAGTCCCCAGCCATTCTTCTGGGCCACCGATACACTGCCAAAACACCCGCTGATTTGGCAGCAAGCGCGTTGCCT
>JBNMQC010000076.1:0-10979 GCA_051277445.1 Bermanella sp.
TTGGTTTAACCAATCTTTAGGGATAAAGGCCAATGCAAATTCATTTTCTTTTTGCTCGTCAATGCTACGAATGAAGGTATAGGTCGAAAACTCAGTATGACGTTCCCAGCGAAACTCAAAACCACCAAACCCCTGATAAAAACACGACGCACCCACGGCAGGCGGATTCACACTAAAACGCTGACATAGGCTCACCACTAAATCGTATTCGCGCTGAACATCCCCCTCTCCACGCGAAAGGGCTAAATGTGAGACATAACAAGGGGTGACAATTTTGGGCGACGGCCGAGTATGCAACTCTTCATAAAGGGAATTACGGTGTTGATAAATAGGCAGACTCAGGGTTTGCCCATCATGATTAAGTTGCAGTTCTGACATTGAATGCCCATCTGTTATATTTTAGCCGCATCATAGCACAGCTTCTAAAAAGCAAAAAAAAACGCCACTAAAACACAGCTTTAGTGGCGTAAGCGAGCAGGAGACACTGCTGCTGTTAAGTTACCTTTAAGGTATTTCTTTACTCATCATCTCGAACCATTCAGTGATACACAGCTCGACGATTTCAGTGCGCGTGCATTCTTGCTGCTTGGCATACTCATCCAGCTTTTCAACCAACTCCGTTGGCATTTTCACTTCCATTCGACGCATGCCCAAATGCTTATCTCGCATTCGCTGCACACGCTTATTAATTCTAATTTGCACTTCTCGCGGATAAGGATTTGAGCGAGGACGTCCCTTCTGCGCTTCCTTAAACATATCTATCGTGGTGCGATCGTCGACTTGCACGCCCATTTGTTATTCCTCTCAATAGATTCACGGCATTAAATATGACCTGTCATCATTATAAAGTCAAACTTTTAGAAGCTAATTTGACCAATTTGAATAAAGTTGTCGGGACTTGACCAAAAATGCGATGAAAGCAGCCTGAATCGCTTGCTCGAAAGACCAATACACCATAAGGTTTGGACAGATTTATATGGAGTTCTGACCTGAATGGCAAAAGCGACACACCCCTCTTTGACACCCGATCAATTAAGCATCCAAATTCCTGACGATAGCCTTACCTTTGAAACCAGTAATGAGCTCACTCCCTATAACGGTGTACTTGGACAAGATCGAGCCGTAACCGCTATTCAATTTGGCGTTGCCATGGATAGACCCGGGTACAATGTTTACGTCATGGGCGACTCAGGCACCGGCCGAAGCTCATACATTACCGAATACTTAAAAAGCGAAGCGAAGCGCCAAACCAGCCCAAGTGACTGGGCCTACGTCAACAACTTTGACAACAATCGCGAGCCACTTAAGTTAGAACTGCAAGCTGGACACGGCCAAGCTTTTAAACGTGACTTAAATGAGTTGATCGACAGTTTATTGGCCACCTTCCCTGCTGCATTTGAACACCCAACGTATCAGCAAAAGAAAAGCCTAATTGATCGCGACTTTAACTTTCGTTACGACAAAGTTATTGATCGCATTGAGCAATCGGCTCTGAAGCTGAATATCGCCATGTATCGCGACAGCGCTTCGATCAGCTTTACGCCAATGAAAGACGGCAAAAGCCTAGACGAAACCGAATTTGCACAACTTGATGAAGCCACACGCGAAGCCTTTCACAACAACATCCATGAGTTAGAAGGCCAGCTAAACGATGAGTTAGTGCCACTGCCTCAATGGAAGCGCGAGAGCACTGACGCCTTAAAAAAACTCAACCAAGAAACCATCGATGAATCGGTCACGCCCTTGATTCAGCCGCTGCTTGAAAAATACAAAGATGTCGAAAGCATTACCGAGTATCTTAATAAGGTGAAAGCGAACCTGCATCGCACAGTGATTGCTGAACTCACTGACGATCGCATTCTCGAAAGCCGTGAAGACAGCGCGAAGCGTACTTTCTTAGAAGAAACCTACATGCCTAACTTACTGGTGAGTCGCCATGAGGATTCAGGCGCACCGGTGGTGTATGAATCCCACCCAAGTTATGCAAACCTCTTTGGTCGCATCGAATACACCAGTGAACAAGGGGCATTGGTCACCCATTATCGTAAGATATGCCCAGGTGCCTTGCATCGCGCCAATGGTGGCTACCTAATTGTGGATGCCGAAAAATTACTGCACGAACCATTCGTATGGGAAGCCTTAAAGCGTGCGCTTTCTTCTAACCAGCTCAAAATTGAAAGCCCATACAGTGAAATGGGACTGGTCAGCACCACCACACTCATTCCTGAGTGGATTCCATTAAACGTGAAGATTGTCTTGATTGGCTCTCGCAGCACGTATTATCTATTGCAAGATCTGGATGATGACTTTAATGACATGTTCCGCGTACTGGTGGACTTTGACGATTACCTGCCTTGCACATCAGACCATATCACTGCCTTTGCACGCTTATTACAAAGTCGCTGTATCGAGAAATCATATGCACCGCTGAGCCGTGATGGAGTGGTCAGACTCATCGAGCAAAGTGCACGACTCGCAGAAGACCAAAGACACTTAAGTGCACGCATTGGTGATCTGTTTGAATTACTTGCAGAAGCGGAATTCGTGCGTAAGCTGGCCAAGGACGACACCATAGATGCCCAGCATGTCAGCCGCGCACTGGATGCCAAGGATCAGCGAAGCGGGCGTATCCAAAAAGAAATTCTCGACGATATCCTTGATGGCACCATCTTGATCGACACCGACGGTGAAGCCATCGGCAAAATCAATGGCTTAACGGTACTCTCTATTGGTGACAGCTCATTTGGCGCACCGGCCCGCATCACTGCCACCGTCTACCCTGGTGGCCGTGGAATTGTTGATATCGAGCGCGAAGCCAACCTCGGGCAAAACATTCACACCAAGGGCGTGATGATTTTAACGGGCTACCTTGGGCATACCTATGCTCAAGAATTTCCACTGGAAGTCAGTGCATCCATCGCCATGGAACAAAGCTATGGCTATGTCGATGGCGACAGTGCCTCTCTCGCTGAAGCATGCGCCTTAATCAGTGCCTTAAGTTACATTCCCATTCATCAAAGTTTAGCGGTGACGGGCTCAATTAGTCAGTACGGCGAAGTGCAAGCGGTTGGTGGGATCAATGAGAAAATTGAGGGCTTTTTCGCCATCTGCAAAGCTCGCGGCTTAAATAAGAAGCAAGGCGTGGTCATTCCTGCATCGAATGTGAAGCACCTAGTCCTAAAGAAAGAAATCATTGAAGCGGTGAGCAACGGCGAATTCCATATTTATGGCATTGAGTCAGTGGATCAAGCCATTGAGATTCTCATGGATCGCAAAGCCGGCAAACTCTCACGTAAAGGCACCTTCCCTCGTGGTTCGATCAACTATCGCGTGCTCGAGCGCCTTAGAGACATTGCTGATATCGGCCGAGAAGAAGATCACCCAGACGATGAGAAGGACGAAAAAGAGGAAAAAGAGGCTAAAAAAGCCACTAAACACTAGTTCACTGCACCCCTATACTTCAAGCCCGCGAAGGGCTTGAAGTATTTCCTTCGTGTACTGGCATTCTCACCAGCCTTTGCCATAGTTAATAGATAACAGTATTAGTCAGATGAAGACAAAGCAATTGTTTGTAACTGACACGGATTATCATTTCATGAGCGAAGACACTCCTATTCCCAATAGCCTACCTGCATTCCATGGCGCTCAGATCCTAGTCGTGGAAGATAATGCCATCAATTTTATGGTTTTAGAGCAACAACTGCTTAAGCTTCAGTGCAAGGTATCCTGGGCCCAAACCGGTGAAGCCGGCTTAGAGCTCTTCACTCAGAATACATTTGCCTGCGTACTCATGGATTGCATGCTGCCAGGCATGAGCGGTTTAGAATGTACCCAACACATTCGCCAACATGAAAAAGAGCAAAATCAAGCCCGTACACCTATCATCGCCCTCACAGCAGATGTGCGTGACAGTAACAAGCAAGCTTGCTTTGATGTAGACATGGACGATTTTATGGGTAAGCCTTTTAAATTTGCCGATCTCAATAAGATTTTAGAATTATGGGTCAATCAACAAAACTCCATTGAAAAACCGGTATAATGGCCCGCATTTAGCAATATTGAAGTAATTGGGGTCGATTCTATTATCCCCAAATTGGGTTAGGGAGAATCTAATGAGTCCAGGTGATGACCTGCTTTTTGGCGATGAGGCCGACAGCAGCTCTGATGTTTCAAAGACTGAAGCCAGCAGTAGTGACCAGCATTATCAAATTTTGGTAGTGGACGACGATGAGTACGTTCACCAGCTAACCAAAATGGTCCTACGTGGCTTTCACTTTGACGGCCACCCTATCCGCCTTGCTAGCGCATTAAGCGCCAAAGAAGCCATCGAATACCTTGGCCAAAACAACAATGTGGCCGTCGCTCTGGTCGATGTGGTCATGGAAACAGACGATGCCGGCTTAAAACTGGTTAACCACATTCGTAATGTTTACAGCAATAATGAAATCCGCTTGCTGATTCGAACGGGCCAGCCCGGTGCAGCACCTGAAGAGTCCGTCTTCCAAGACTATGACATTAACGACTATCTAAGCAAAACCGACATTACCGCGCATAAGTTACGCATGGCATTACTCAATGCACTGCGCTCATATCGTGATATTCGCCATGCCGTAGAACTACAGAAACAAATTATGCTCGCCGAGCAAGAAAGTCGCACGGCGGCGGCCGCATCAGAGGCAAAATCGCAATTTTTAGCCCATATGAGCCATGAGATTCGCACTCCGCTCAATGGCATCATTGGTATTGCCGATATTTTGTCGCAAACTCAATTAACACCTGAGCAATCTAAATATGTCAGCACCATTGAAAAATCCGGTGAAGCATTGCTAAGCATCATCAATGACATCTTAGATTTTTCAAAAATTGAAGCCGGAAAGCTAGAACTGGAAAGCATTGATTTTTCATTGGCCGAAATGTGCGAGTCACTCGGCAGTATTTTTATTGCACAATTAAAGGACAAAAATCTTAACTACACATTTAAGCTCGACTCCAATATCCCTGAGTTCTTAAAGGGCGACCCGCTTCGCATTAAGCAAATCCTCTTAAATTTAATTAGTAATAGCTTAAAGTTCACCAGTCAAGGTGGAATACATGTTGATGTGCATCGCCTACAAAGCCAGTCCGGTATCAAGCTTGAGTTTAGGGTCATTGATACGGGCATTGGCATCCCGCAAGACAAACTCACTACCCTATTTGAAGCATTCACCCAGGTGGACTCATCCACCACGCGTAAATATGGGGGCACAGGTCTAGGCTTACAAATCACCAAGCGCTTAATTGAGTTAATGGGTGGCACTATCCAGGTCGAAAGCCAAATTAACGAAGGCTCTACTTTCATTTTCACTCTTAATTTGGCCTCTGGCTCTGCCACAACAGCAAGCACACATCATCAGCAAGGTGAGCTGCATACGTTGAAACAGAAAAAGATTTTAGTGGCAGAAGATAATCGAACCAATCAAATGGTCATATCCGCAATGCTGAAACGACTGGGCTACGAATTTGATATCTGCAGTGACGGCGAAGAAGCCATTGTCGCATTGAACTCATCAGACTACAGTCTGGTATTGATGGACTGTCAAATGCCTATTTTGGACGGGTTTCAAGCCACACGAAGTATTCGCCAGCAGCCCAGCATTCAGGACACGCCTATAATCGCGTTAACCGCCGGGGCAACAGATAAAGAAAAGCAAGAATGTTTTGACGCAGGAATGAATGACTTTTTAAGTAAACCCATCAAACTAGGGTTACTGAAAGACACCCTTTTAAAGTGGGCATAAAAAAAGGCCAATCAATATGATTGGCCTTTTTAATGACTTAAAGACTACCCAGTAGCCCTTCTTTTAAATCGTCCTGTACCGCATCTTCAGATAACCAAATACCAAATAAGGCTTTCTTAAATTCTAAACCTTGAACCGTGGTTTTCAGCTCACCGTTTTTCAATACATTCACGCCTTCAGCTGGAACGTATACAAAGTCAAAAACGTCATTCTCAACAATGCCATCTTTAAACGTTGCAATGAAGGTTTCAATGGTGTCTTTGATCTCTTCGGTATCACCACCCGTGGATTTTTCAAAACCTTCACGTGTCGCAGATTCCATTTTTTCTGAACTCAATAACCCCGACGTGATATGAAGGCGTAGAGCCATTGGCTTGTCTTGATCAATAATTGATTTGGCTTCTTGAGAGCTTTCGGTTAAATATAAACCAGCAGCATAGATGTCCATGAAGAATTTTGAACGAATACCTGCGCCATTTAATGCGAGTGATTGATCCTGTGCATTTATGCTATCAGGTAAGTTCACACCCGCAATTTCTTTTGCATATGAGACCATGCTGATCATGGTCATAAGAAAAATACTGAAAAGTGTTTTCATTGTTGATTCTCTTTTTATTATTGTGACCTAAGGCTATTGCCAAAGGGGCTTCTTTATAACGAAAAAGCGCAATCCAAAGCAAGGATACTCGCGCCTTTGCAGCGAATTTTTTAAAAATTCTTAAGTAAGCATCACAAATCGTGTTTTAGTTGGTTCAAGGGTACAGGTTTACATCATGGATATAAATATAACTCACTAAAATAATGCGGTTTAGACTATTCCCTTATGACACAGCGAATTCTCTGGAGACTCTCCGCGGTAGCCTCTACATTGAAGTCTCACGGACAACTAAAGGGGGCAATCAATGCAAAATATTAACCCGATGGTCAGTACAATCGTTCAACAAACCATGGTGAATGAGAATGATGTCGCCGCTTGGCGCAGAGAACTCATCCGCAACCACATTTTTGAAGCACAAGAGGCCAGAGATCTATCCGAACGTGAAATTTCACTGATTCACCATGCCTTACTGACTCAGCGTTTAAGTCAGCTCGGTAGTGATGAATTACTACTGGAGGCCAAGAAACAAAATCTTCAATACAACGTACAACTAGAAGGCGATCAATTCCAAATGGGAGCCGTTTGCTACTAACCTGCTCGCTTTTCAAAATTCATAGGTAAAGGCGATACTGCCTTTACCTAAACCGTAAACACGTCCTCAACATAGTCCACATAACTCTGACGCAACACCCTGACACTCTCTTCATGGATATTCCCGGCGAGCTGCTGTTTATTCATCGCAAACAGAAAGTACTTAAGTTGACTCAGCGTGGTTTTCAATTCATAAACAGCGTTTTCCATGATACGAGCAGAACGCTTGGGGCGGCTGATGAGACTCAATAAACGGAAGTGTGCATGGCTGTAATAGTACTCCGCTTCTTTTTTGCGACCTGACTGATTGAACGCATGGGCCGTGTTATGACAGGACAAAACAAAAAGATGCATCACCTTATTCACGTCCTTTTCCTCTTTTTCTAACCATGGCTCAATCAAATCGACACTCTTGGAAAAGGTCTTGCTGGCCTGCTTATATTCCCGTTGATGATAAAACTCATCGGCCATGAGCGTATAAGATTCCCAATCTTTCATAACATCCTGTATATTTTGCTGGTTTTTCATGACAAGCCGCCCAAATACAATTGATAATGATTATCATTTAAATATTAAGAGGGTCACTTGTCAAGCTCCGACTCACCAGAATTAACTAGGAAATGCGATGGCTTTAGAATCACTTTATGTACCACTGAAACACAGTCATTTAATGCTTGTGTTCATCAGTATTATTTTCTTTTCGGTACGCGCCACAGCGCAGCTTTTACAAAAGCAGTGGCAAGCCAAGTTAGCGGTTAAGATCAGCGCCCATTCAATCGACACTGTATTACTGCTAACCGGGTTTTTATTAATGCTCGCCACCTCGCAATACCCTATTGCGCAGTCTTGGCTCACCGCCAAGATCATCTTCTTAGTGGGTTATATCGCATTTGGCATCATGACAATGAAAACCGCCTCAAAGATGCAGCAGCGCAGTTATTTTGCAGCGGCCATTGTTTGTGCATTATTCATGATCACCATTGCTCGAACTCACCACCCGCTAGGCATGTTTAGCTTGCTCTAAATATCGAACAATAACGCCAAGCACAAAAAAAGCCCAAGGCGTCGAACACCTTGGGCTTTTTTAATGTCAGGCAGATATCGCTATTTAACCGGCACCATAGGAATCAGGTTTTCTTTACCCGCCTGCTTTTTGCCTGTGCGTAATAACCACACCGCCAGCAGTAACTGCCACACCGTAAGACTCACCAACCAAATGGAGGATGAAACTGGGTGTTGCTGCCAAGTGGCTAACTGATAAACACCTACGGCCAATACATACGCCACACTAAATGACCACAGCATGCTAAAACCGGCCCAAAAGTTACCATGCTCTTTTACGATGGCCCCAACCGTCGCCACACAAGGCATGTACAACAAAATAAATAATAAATAACAAAATGCCGCCCAAGGAGAAACAAAAAATGTTTGCAATGCATCCAGTGTGGTCAATTGCACTTCTTGGCTCGCCGCAATGGTTTGAGTATCACTTAAGTCACCCAAATCCAAACCTAACGGATCCGTTAAATTGCCTAGAACATCCATTACATTTTCTGGGATGGTGGCAAACGCATCCGCAATCGCATCCACAAAATTAAACGCGTCATCACTATTCTCTTGCGTTGAATAAAGAGCATCCAATGTTCCTACCACTACTTCTTTAGCAAATAATCCTGTAAAAATACCCACGGTAGCTGGCCAGTTATCTTCTTCAATACCCATGGGTGTAAAAATAGGCGTAATCGTTTTACCCACTTCAGATAACACTGAGTTTTCTTGATTTTCATTACCAAACGAGCCGTCTGTGCCCACAGAATTTAAAACATTGAGTACAATCACCACGGCCACAATGGCTTTACCTGCACGCATAACAAAGCCTTTTAAGCGATGCCATGTGTGCATAAAGAGGTTACGAGAAGTAGGCAGTAGATATGGCGGCAACTCCATGATGAACGAGCTGTCTTGCGCCGGTAACATAAAACGACGCAGTAAAAATGCGGTAAACACAGCAACTGCAATACCAATCAAATACAAAGCGAACACAATATTTTGGCCGTTTTCAGGAAAAAATGCCGCCGCAAATAATGCATAAACCGTTAAACGTGCACCACATGACATAAACGGCGCCATCAAAGTGGTAATTAAACGATCCCCTTCACGGCTCAAGGTTCGTGTCGCCATCACAGCAGGTACGTTACAACCAAAGCCAACTATTAAAGGCACAAAGGCTTTACCGGGCAAACCCAGTGAACGCATCATACGGTCAATTATGAACGCCGCACGAGCCATATAACCCACGTCTTCAAGAAACGATAACGCAAGAAACAAGGCCGCGATCACCGGAATAAAGCTGGCGACCAACTGCACACCACCACCGACACCGTCTGCCACGAACGTGGTGAGCCAATCTGGAGAGCCCATTGAAGAAAGAATCCAGCGAGGGGTTTCTACAAAAATAGCCGCCGCCGTCATATCAAAGAAATCAATGAATGCGCTACCGAAATTAATGGCGAACAAAAACAATAAATACATCACCCCTAAAAAGATGGGCAATGCTAAAACTCGGTTTAATACGACATCATCAATGCGCTCACCTAGGGTTTTACGCACTTGATGGTTTTCATTAATGACACCGGAACATACTCGATCCACCCATATATAGCGGGACTGAATTAATTGGCCCTGAGCGGTTTCAGGCATATTGTATTCAAAACCATCTGGCAGCTTGCCTTGCTCGAGCAATAATGTGGCAAGTAACGGAGCAGTATTTTCACTTTGAGAGTTAAGATGTGACGTCAGAGCACTTAATGTTTGTTCAACGTCATCCGGAAAATCATACGGGCGAGAAAGACAACTGCCTTTTTGAATACGGGTTTCAGCCATATCCATTAGACTCACCAAGCCGTCTCCTCTTGATGCAACCAAAGGAATCACTGGGCAACCTAGCTCCTCAGCGAGTGCCTGATGGTCCAAATGCATGCCCTTACTGTGGGCCACATCCACCATATTTAGAGCCACAATCATTGGCGTGCCGGCATCATACAATTGCGAGGTTAAATACAAGCCGCGCTCTAAACTTGATGCATCCAGCACATTGATAATGAGGTCAGCTTCTTTATTTAGAATAAATTGCTGCGCAATTTGCTCATCAAGTGAGTCACCATCCACATCCGCAATAACACTGTAGGTACCTGGTAAATCCACCACCTCATAATCGGTATCGGCATGACTATAAATGCCGCTCTTACGCTCTACCGTAACCCCAGGCCAATTACCGACTCGCTGTCGAGTGCCGGTTAACGCATTAAATAAGGTGGTTTTACCGCAATTAGGATTGCCGACTAAGCCGATGGTGAATACTTGCTGGCTCATACTTTCTCTACCTGAATGCCTTTTGCTTCCGCTGTGCGTAAACTCAAATTAAATCCGCGTAATCTAATTTCAATGGGGTCCCCAAGAGGTGCCACACGCGTAACATGAAAATGCGTGCCAGGGGTCAAACCCAAAACCATTAAGCGCAGGTTTTGTTTTGCATCCACAGTAGCTGGATCTAGAGCAGAAATAACTGCACTATCACCGACTTTTAGGTCACTAAACAGCATAGACATGATTGTATCCGGCATAAGTCAATTTTCTAAATGATAATACTTCTCACAAAGAAATGATAACAAATAAGGAAAATAAAAGAGTAAAGAAGAGTAAATTGCCCCATACCCTTGATATGGGGCAATAAAAAAACACTACTGACGGGCAAGGCGCCCTATTGATTGATGGGCATTCACCTCTGCTAGGCTTCGGGTCGGGTTAATATCCAACCCACCACGACGAGTGTAACGGGCGGTAACCGTAAGCGCATTGAAACTCGCTAAACTCAGAAGATCACAAAATATTTGCTCAACGCAGTGCTCATGGAAGTCATCATGATTACGATAACTTATGATGTATTGCAGTAACGCAGCTTGATTAATCTTAGGGCCATCATAACTGATCACCACCGTGGCCCAATCTGGTTG